>DASWFL010000094.1:0-4092 GCA_036394255.1 Steroidobacteraceae bacterium | reverse complement strand
CGGCGAACGCGCAGCACGGACATCTCGGCACGTGAAGGCAATATCCACCAGGCAACCGCCAGCGCCAGCGTCGTACAAGTTGCACTCAAGGCCAGAGTCAGCAGCCCCAACCTCCAGCCCACGCCGCGCCGCAATGCGCGCAGTGCATCGCCAGCCGCCCGCGTATCGCTCGCCAGCGTTTGGAGTTCGCCAGCCAGGACCCGCCGTACCTCATCCGAGACGATGACCGCCAACTCGCTGGCATGAACCTTGAGTTTCCTGAGGCTGGACTCCGCGAGTCGCTGCTGAGCCTGCGCGGTCTCCATCAGCAGCCCCATCTTCATGGTTTCCTGATCCACAGGTGGACCGCCTCAGGCTCTGTCAACACGACCGGCGTTTCGAACGGACGCATCTGCCGGCTGACGCTGTCTCTGGCGCCGGCGCTGGGCAGACGCGGGCAGCGGTTCTTGAGTCTGCTGCGATTGCACCAGCCGCGATGACTTTGGCCGGGAATTCGCCTTCCGAGGAGGGGGCAGCCCGTCCGCCTTCTTTTGCCTGCGCCATTCTTCGCTGGCCGCGGCCGCAATCTGCACGGGCGTCGCCTGCACTGGTGCCAACAGCGCGGGCGGTGGGGACGGCGCAGCCGGCGGACACGTTGCGATCGGGGCTGCCGGCAGCCGGTCGGCACTCGGCAATGCCAGGGACACACGTAGCCACCGCGGATCGGAGCTCAGTTTCAGGAATCCCTGTCCGTCGCGGAGCTGCTCAATCTCAGAGTCCATGACGGCCGGTTCAATGCCAATATGCTCTGAGCGGGTAGCGGAGGCGAACCAGTCCGTAAGGCGCCGGCTTGAGGATCGCGTGGTGCGCAGTACCTCGCGCTGACCGATGAGGCGCGAGGCGAAGTGTGCGGTACCGCCGCCCTGGCTGGCTGAGCAGCGCAGGATGAGTGTATTGCTGCAGTTCTCGACTATTGTCTGTGCCTCACCGCCACCGTACGTTTGCGCCACCTGCCCGATGGACTGGAACCCGAGCACGCAGCGCCCACCGAATTTCCGCAGGCGCGCGAGCGCGTCCTTCAGGCCGTCAATCGGTCCGAGTGCATCCAGTTCATCGATCACGAACCAGAGGCGCTGGTCCCCTTCCGGCTGGTCCATTGCTGCAAAGATCGCCAGCCGCATCCAGGCCGAGATCGTGGAGCGCAGCGCCGCGATCTGCCCAGCCTGATAGGGCATGAACAGCACGCTGCCGCGCCGGGACTCGCTGCCGTGCACCACCCAACGCCTGACCGAGAAAGGCATGGCGTTCTGCCGGCTCACGAAGTCCAGCGCGCCGACTGCCGAGCTGGTGACCGAGCGGATCGAGTCAAACATCCGCACGTTGTGTTCTTCCAGGAATGGCTGCGCTGCCGTACCTCTGACGAGCGTACGCAACTCGCTGCTGTCGGCCGCCACCAGCAACCGGTACAGCTCCGCAACGTCCCGCACACCGGCCGCGTGCGCCTGACGTGTTACGGCCGTAAAGAAAGTTCGGGCGTAGCCAGTCCAGCTGCGATCGCCTGCCGTGGCGTCCGGGATCAGCGAATGCGCGAGCTGCTCGACGTCAAATTCACTGGAAAGTTCGGCAAACAGGTCCCACTTCAGCGATCGAGCATCAAAGGGGTTCAGGATCACATCGCCGCGCGCGCCGTCATGGAAGCTCCGGAGATAGCCGCCGTCGGGATCGGCGATAACTGCACGATCGCCGCGTAGCAGGGCCGCGGCGAGGATCCCCCGGATCGCTGTGCTCTTCCCGGTGCCGGTCGTCCCTATGCACTTAAAGTGCTGGGTTTCAGCCTGAAGGGGCACGGGGACGCCAGCCAGGGAGACGGAGCCGGCGCGGACCTCAGCTTTCGAGTTGAGGCGACTGCACGCACTCGCATCGGCGATCACGGTGCCGCGCTGGTACACGCTGCTTCGGTGCGTCCGCCGCGCCAGAACCTTGCCGCCCATGTATCCCAGGGCCGCGCTCGATGCGCCGGCCAGGCCCATTGACAGCATTCCACCGCTGGCGTGGCCGGCCGCGTGCAGGAGCGGCGTCGCCGCCGCGATGCCCATACCGGCGATCGCGGTCAGCGGCATCGCCAGCGCTGGCGCGGCCAGGTACCTGCCGAAATTGGCCCGCGCACGCGCGAGCGCCAGGAACATGGGTGCCTGGACCAAGGTATATGCCAGGGCCAACCCGTGGCCGCCACGCGTCCATGCGGACCAGTCAGGCATTCGTATCAGCCCCCTGCGGTATTCCACCCCGCAATGGCTCGATCCCGTTCGGGCGACGCTCCGGGGCATACCAGATCTCGCTGATGTAGCGCCGGTGATACTCCACCCCGCACTGGATCACGACATCGACGAGCAGGTACAGGAGGCTCCTGATGTCCGTGCGCGACAATCCGCGCGCACTGTCGCTTTGCTTGACCAATAGCACGAGTTGCTCAAAGGCGAGCTCCGCGCTCGCGGCGTGCACGCTCGTGACCGACCCTGGGTGACCGGAGTTGACGTTGCGCAGATAGTCGAATGCCTCAGCGGCGCGCAATTCTGCCAACAAGATGCGATCGGGGCGCATGCGCAGGCTCGCTTCGAGGAGTTTTCGGGGACTGATTCGTGCCAAACCCTGCTCATCCTTGCTGTAGTACAGGCGGACGTGGTTGGGGTGGCGATCAAGCACCAGCTCGTGCGCATCCTCGATCGTGACAAGACGCTCATGGGATGGAATCTCGCGTATCAACGCCTTGGTCCAGGTGGTTTTCCCGGATCCAGTTGGCCCGGAAACCAGGATGTTCTTGCGTGATCTCACCGCCAGGCTCAAGAAAGCCGGAAATTCACGCGATGCCAGTAACCGCCGCAGTTCCGGCTCTGCATCGTTGCAGCTGACGCCATCGCTGCGGGTCGCCCGGAACGAACCCTGCGCGGCCAATTCGCCGATGGACCAAACCTGTATTGCAGGACGCCGAATCGTGATCGCGATGCATCCGGCGGTCGTCGCCGGCGGAAGCACAATTTGCACGCGCTCGCCGCCCGGCAGCCAGGCGGACAGCAAGGGTGCGGATTCATCCACACGCTGCCGGGTTGAGTTGGCTATGAGCTTCGCGAGGCGACGGCACCAGGCCAGGTCCGCGATTTCCAGGGACTGACGTCGCCAGCCATTCGATGACTCTATGTAGGCCTCGCCGGGACGATTGATGCACAGCTCGGTGACGTCCTCGCCACTCAGCAACGGCCGCAGTGGACGCAACGCGAGTTCAAGCGCCGAAGTCTCCCTTGCCGTTGCCGGCGCAGCAGTGGCGCCTGCCTCAGCGACGGACAGCATTGACACGCAGCTGATAGACACCGCGGAAGTCCAGGTCGCGCGCCACCATGACCTGGATGCGATCTCCCTGGTGCTTGACGATCGTCGGCGCAATATTGACGGTCCCCTTCAGGACCTCCGTCAGCACGTCCTGGGCACCAGCCGGGCTATAGATAACGGTGGCGCCGCCGCGTCCGCCAGTCTGAGCCGCTGCCTGCACCGCTCCGTCGACTGCCGAAATCAGCATGGCGGCGCCGAAGCGTTCCCAGAAGTGGCGGTTCACCTGCCCCGGAAGCCCCGCACGCCCCAGCTCATCCGCGCCCGGTGAAGCCAGCGGCACGACGATGCCAGAGGGTGTGCGCGCCTCATCCCACAGCACGAATACGCGCGCCATCCCTTGCTGCACCTGCCCACGCGTCTCGCCAATCAGCTTGGTGCCGCGCTCCAGCAGTACGACATCACCGTCAACCCCGAAGGTATCGGTAGCCGTCACGCAGGTGGTCAAGCCCGGCAACGTGGAGTCGATCGCCGTCTCCAGCGTACAGTCAATGAACGCTCCCTTACCGAGCAACAAGCGACGACTCGGCATGAGTTGCCCTGAAACAGCCGGTATCGCCGAGGGGCGCAGCAACGCACTCAGGCCACCGCTGCCGCTCGTCAATGCCTCTCCCGGACTGATGCTCGTATTTGCGCCGGCGTTGGTCCCCAAGTTCGGGTTGACGTTTTCAGATGAGGCGGATTCGGCTGTAGGGGGTTCGGCTGTGGACCGCTGGCGGGCGAATACCTCGC
>DASWFL010000093.1:0-14345 GCA_036394255.1 Steroidobacteraceae bacterium | reverse complement strand
CCCGATTCCCATCACGATGGCGATGATCGGTATCATGACTCCCAGACCTCCGGTAATTGGCTCGTTCATTTGGCGAATCCTGTGTGTGTGTTTGGTCCGTACGGCCTTGATACTCGGCACCCGGCCCAATGGTTTCAGCGGGGACTCAAACATTCCGGCAGGCGGCCCGGCCGGCCGCCGGGCAGCCAGACTGAAACCGAACCCCAGCCGCCCGGGTAGAAAGGCAGTAAGGAGAGGAAGGTGCAGCAATCGGCCCGGTCCGACGGGGATCCGCCCGACCAGGATATCGTCGAATTGCTGCGTGGCGGGGCCGTGGAGAGGGCCTTTGAGCGGCTGGCGAGCCGCTACGAGCACAAGGTATACCGGCTATGCTGTTCTGTATTGCGCGATCCCGACCAGGCCCAGGACGCCGCCCAGGAAAGCCTGTTGCGGGTCTGGAAAGCGCTGCCGAAATACGACCAGCGGGCCTCCCTGTCCACCTGGATCTACACGATCACGCGCAATCGCTGCCTGACGGCGATCGAGCGGCGGCGCGTCCAGGAATCGCTCTCGGATCCGGCGGTGGAACTTGAAGTCGAGTCCGTTCACGCGAGCGCGCCGGAACGCGACGCGGACCAGGCCGCGATCCTGCGCGGGCTGGTCGAGGAGCTGCCCGCACGTTATCGCACCGCGCTCACGCTCTACTATTATGAAGAGCGGGACATCAGCGAGGTGGCGCAGATGCTGGGCACACCCGAAGGCACGATCAAGACCCATCTGCACCGGGCACGCGCGCTGCTGCTCGGGCGTCTGCGCGAGCTCGGGCTCGCCGATCCTGCGCAATGGCTGGAGAGACTGGCATGAAAACGGTAGATGATTCGACGCCGGGGGACGATCTCGAGCAAGCGCTGGATCGCGCCCTTGAGCGCAACTTCGTCGCGCCGCCACTTCCCGCCGGTTTCCGCCAGCAGCTGCATGCGGCGATCGCCCGCAGCGGCGTGCGGGACCCGGCGGCAATGGCCGCGGCGCTGGAGCGCGAGCATGAGGCCCAGCTGGCCGAACTGCGCAACGATTACGTGCGGCTGCGCCAGCGTACGCTGGGCACCCTCATCGGCGCGGCCTTCGCCACCGGGTTGCTGATCAACTTCGCCTTGCCGTGGATCAGCGCCCGTTTCGGTCCGAATGGCGTGTTTGCGCTGCCGGCGATCGGCGCCGCAGCAGGCCTGGCTTTAAGCGCCCGGGTGTGGTGGCGGCGCAGCGGTCTGGCGCGCCTGCTGCCTTAAGCGACTGCCACCCGACCCTGCAGGTCGTAACTGTCGGCGCCGGTGATGTCGATCTCGATGAATTCGCCCGGCCGTGTGGCCGCGGTGGCGGCGACGCGCACGACGCCATCGATCTCCGGGGCGTCGCCGGCGCTGCGCGCGATGGCGATGCCGTCTTCGACACGATCGACGAGCACCCGTAGCCGCCGGCCAATGCGCCGCTGCAGCCGGCTGGCGCTGATCGCGGCGGCGCGCTCCATGAAGCGCGCGTAGCGCTCCTCCTTGATCTCCTCCGGCACGGGGCCGTCGAGCGCGTTGGCGGCAGCGCCTTCCACCGCTGAATACCTGAAGCAGCCGACGCGATCGAGTTGCGCGGCATCGAGCCAGGTCAGCAGCAGTTCGAAATCCGCCGCGGTCTCGCCGGGAAAACCGACGATGAAGGTGCTGCGCAGGGTGAGTTCGGGACAGGCCAGGCGCCAGCCATTGATGCGCGCCAGGGTGTCTTCGGCATGCGCCGGCCGGCGCATGCGCCTGAGCACGGCCGGGCTGGCGTGCTGGAAGGGAACGTCGAGATAGGGCAGCACCTTGCCCGCGGCCATCAGCGGGATGACGGCATCGACGTGCGGATAGGGATAGACGTAGTGAAATCTCACCCACACGCCCAGCTCGCCGAGTGCGTGCGCGAGATCGATGAAGCGCGTCGCGCGCGATGCGCCGCGCCACTCGGCCGGGCGGTATTTCAGATCGCTCCCGTAGGCGCTGGTATCCTGCGAGATCACCAGCAGTTCGCGGACACCGCTCCGGACGAGCATCTCGGCCTCGCGCATGACCTCGTCGATGGGGCGGCTCGCAAGCAGGCCACGAAGCGAAGGGATGATGCAGAAGCTGCACTTGTTGTTGCAGCCCTCGCTGATCTTGAGATAGGCGTAGTGGCGTGGCGTGAGGCGGATGCCCTGCGGCGGCAGCAGATCCAGATGCGGGTCGTGCGGTTGCGGCAGGTGCTCGTTGACGGCGGCGAGCACGGCCGCGGTGGCGTGCGGGCCGGTGATCGCGAGCACCTTGGGATGGCGCGCCCGGATGCGATCCGGGTGCATGCCCAAGCATCCGGTCACCACCACGCGGCCGTTCTGGTTGAGTGCCTCGCCGATGGCGGACAGCGATTCGTCAATGGCGGCCTCGATGAAGCCGCAGGTGTTGACCACGACGAGATCGGCATCGCGGTATTGCGGCGCGATCCCGTAGCCGCGCAGCTTGAGCTCGGTGATGATGCGCTCGGAATCGACCAGCGCCTTGGGGCAGCCGAGGCTGACGAATCCCACCGCTGGCGCGGGCGTGCGCACCGGCGCGCGGCGGCGCTTTGCGGCTGTGCCGCCCGGCGCGGAAGCGGGTTCTGGATTCATGGGGTGATCGGGCCGGGGAGCGGCGCGTCCGGTACAATGAGCCCGCCATCTTACACCAGGACCCTGCCCCAGGGCGCCCAAAGGCTGTGCGCATACCCCATGCCCTTCGACAAGGCCTATTACCAGCGTTTTTACCATGACCCGCGCACGGCGGTGACCTCACGCGCCGAGATGCGCGCGCGGGCCGATCTGATCGCGGCCAGCGTCAATTATCTGGGCCTGCCGGTGAAGCGCATTCTCGACGCCGGCTGTGGTGTCGGACTGATGCGCGCCCCGCTCCTGCGCCGCCTGCCCGGGGCGCGCTATACAGGCCTCGAATTCAGCGCCTATCTCTGCCGGCGCTACGGCTGGCAGCAGGGCACGCTGCAGACGCTCACGGCGCGCATTCGCTACGAGCTGGTGATCTGCTACGACGTGCTGCAGTACCTCAATACCGTGGAGGCACGCGCGGCGATCGCCGGGCTGGGAAGAGTGTGCCGGGGCGCGCTGTACTTTGGCGCGCTGACGCGGGGCGATTGGCGCGAGAACTGCGACCAGTCGCGCACCCAGCGCACGCCCTGGATGCGCAGTGCGGCCTGGTACCGGCGCGAGCTCGCGCGCGACTTCGCGCCGCTGGGCTGCGGCATGTGGCTGCGGCGCGGCGCGCCGGTCACGCTCTGGGACCTGGACGGCATCGGTCGATGATCAAGGCGCTGCTGCTGTTGCTGAAGCTCGCCAAGTTCGGCCCACTGCTGAAATCGGCCGGCTTCATGCTGCTGTCGCTGGGTGTCTACGCGCTGGTGTTCGGCTGGAGGTACGCACTGGGATTCATCCTCCTGATGCTGATCCATGAAATGGGCCACTACGTGTCCGCGCGCCGCCTCGGCATGGACGTCGGGCTCCCCACCTTTATCCCCTTTGTCGGCGCGTGGATCCAGCTCAAGGATCAACCGCTCACCGTCGAGCAGGAGGCGCGCATCGCCTTTGCCGGCCCCTTTGCCGGCACGTTCGCCGCCGCCGCGATCCTCGCGCTCGCGCTCCGGCAGGGCAGCGCACTGCTGATGGCTTTGGCCTATGCAGGCTTCTTCCTGAATCTGTTCAACCTGATTCCGGTGACGCCCTTCGATGGCGGGCGCATCGTCGCGATCCTCTCGCCGAAGATCTGGTTCGCCGGCGTGCCGCTCCTCGCCGGGGTCTTCCTCCTGAGCCCGAGCCCCATGTTCCTGATGATCCTGCTGCTGATTGCACCGACCATCTACGCTTCGCTCCGCGCCGCCTGGCGTGGTGAGGCCCCGCCGCACAACCCGCGCTACTACGAGGTTCCCCTCGAAGCACGCGTGCGCTACGGCAGCTATTACCTGCTGCTGCTCGGTTTCCTGTGCGTGATGACCTATCGCACGCACCTGCAGGTCGAGGCCTTGCGCCACCCATGAGCGCTCGCTGCGTGGCTGCCTTCAGCGGTGAGGCCGACTGCCGGCGTGAGGCCGGCCCGGTGCACTGGCGCATCGTCGGGAGCGAGCGCGACGGCGGTGCGCCGCTCGAGGTGCTGCTCAGCGGCGGCGCGGAACTGCAGCTGCCGGGGCGGCTGCGCGCTGCCGAGTTCTACCGCGACGACGAATCGGTGCCGCCGGGCTGGGAGTTGCGCAGCGCCGGGCTGGACATGCCGCTCGCGGTGCGCGCGGTGCAGGTGCACCGGCGCGCCGAGGCGCCGTTCCGGCGCGCCCTGCCGCCCCTTGCCGTGCCGTGGTCCGCGCGCGTGGGCTGGTTCCTGCTGTTGAACCTGCTGCGCCTGCCGGGGATGGCGCGGCTGCTCGGACGGCTGCGGGGGCGCGGGCGTGCCTGAGCGCATTCCGGTGACCGTGCTGACCGGGTTCCTGGGCTCGGGCAAGACGACGCTGCTCAATCGCATCCTCTCCGAACAGCACGGCAAGCGCATCGCGGTCATCGAGAATGAATTTGGCGAAGTCGCGGTGGACCACCAGCTGGTGATCGGCGCGCAGGAGGAGATCTTCGAGACCGCCAACGGCTGCATCTGCTGCACGGTGCGCGGCGATCTGATCCGCGTGCTCGGCCAGCTGCGCAAACGCCGCGACCGTTTCGACTATGTGCTGATCGAGACTACCGGGATGGCCGATCCGGGGCCGGTGGCGCAGACCTTCTTCGTCGACGAAGACCTGCGCGAAGATTTCCAGCTCGACGCGATCGTGGCCCTGGTCGATGCCGCACACATCAGCGGCCAGCTGGCGAGCGTAGCCGCCGCGGCCAACCAGATCGGCTTTGCCGATGTGCTGCTGCTCAACAAGACGGATCTGGTGAGCGAGCTGCAGCTGGCACGTACCGAGCGGGAATTGCGCGCCATCAACGGGACCGCGCGGATCGTGCGGACCCGTCAGGCGGAGTTGCCGCTGGCGCAGGTCCTCGACCTCGGCGCGTTCGACCTGCAGCGCGCCCTCACCATCGATGGTGCTTTCCTGGAGCCGCAGCGGCCGTTCGAGTGGGCCGGCAGCTTTGAGCTTGCGGCCGGCGCTCAGCTGCTGCATACCGGCGCGGCGCTGCACGCCGAACACGATCAGCAGGACGAGCACGGGCACGGGCATGAGCACGGCGACGGGCACCAGCGGGAGCCTGATCATGAGCACGCTGCGGGTGACTTGCGCGAGGTCGGCATCGTGGTGCTCCCGGCCGCTGCGGCCGGCGCGAGTGCCATCGACTCGCTGCTCGAGGTCGCGAGCGGGCATTTCAGCCAACCCGCCGAAGCACTGCCAGCGGGCGGCACGCTGCTGCCGGGACGCCATGTCCGGCTGCAGCTTGGCCACCACGCCGACTTCAGGCTGCAACTGCCGGCGCAGGGCGACTGGGTGATCTTTTGCGGGCATGCACCCGCGGAGTTCGGCCTGGCTCTCCCGGGCGTACAGCCCACGGCGGAACGCGAGTTCGGTTCGCACCATCACGAGACGGAGATCGCCTCCGTCGGCATCGAGGATGCGCGTGCGCTCGATCCGGACAAGGTCAACGAATGGCTGTCCTACCTGCTGCAGAGCCGCGGGCAGGACATCCTGCGCATGAAGGGTGTGCTCAGCTTTCGGGGCGAGCCGCGGCGCTACGTGTTCCACGGCGTACACATGATCTTCGATGGTCAGCTGGAGCGGCCCTGGAACGGTGCACCGCGGGTCAACCGCCTGGTATTCATCGGCCGCCGCCTCGATCGGCAGGAGCTCGAGGCCGGCTTCGAGTCCTGCGTCGCGTGAGCGCGCGCGAGGTGCGGCTCGAACTGCGCGCGCGCGTTGATCTCGGTGACTATGCCGCCGACGCGGCCTGGTCGCCGGACGGGCGACAGCTGGTGGTGGCGGGCGGCCAGGGAACGCTGCTGCGGATCGGGGTCACGCCTCCGGACGTTGCCGCAGAGCGCTTCGGTGAGCACGTGGGTGGCGCATTGGCGCTGGCCTGGCAGGGCGGCGGGCGCCTGCTCGCCAGTTCCGGACAGGACGGGGAGGTGCGCCTGTGGGACATGCGCAGTCGCGAGGCGCGCCTGATTCACGCGAGCGCGCAGTGGAG
Source organism: Steroidobacteraceae bacterium (assembly GCA_036394255.1). GTDB lineage: Bacteria > Pseudomonadota > Gammaproteobacteria > Steroidobacterales > Steroidobacteraceae > FEN-1191. Next base: position 8,170 of record DASWFL010000093.1, on the reverse strand, counting down.
TGAGTGCCTGGCTTTTGCAAGCCATGGCCGGCTGCTTGCGGTGGGAACGGGCCGTTCCCTGCAGGTTTTCGACAGCGCCGGGAAGCTGCGTGAGCAACTGCCGCCGCAGGCGGGCGTGATCGCAGCGCTGGCGTGGCGGGCGAAGACCAGCGAGCTCGCCGCCGTCGGCAACGGCGGCATGCGCCTGTGCCGCCTTGAGCCGCAGCTGCTGGTGCGCGAGTTTGCCATGCAGGGTGCCTGCCTGACGGCCAGCTTCAGCCCCGACGGGCGCCTGCTCGCTTCCGGTACGCAGGATGGCGCCGTTCAATACTGGAACATCGCGGCCGCCACGCAATCGCAGCTGCGCGGCTATGGCAGCAAGGTGGCGCTGACGAGCTGGAGTTCCAGCAGCCGCTATCTCGCGACGGCCGCCGACCAGCACGTCGTGGTGTGGGACTTTGCCGGCGCGGGCCCGCAGGACCGCGCACCTCTGGAGCTGGCGGCGCATACCGCACGATTGACGCAACTGGCTTTCCAGCCGCAGGGTCCGCTGCTCGTCGCAGGGGCCCGTGACCGCCGTGTGACGCTGTGGCGCATGGCACAGCCGCAGCAACCGGTGGACGCCTGCCTGCTCGGCGATGAGGTGGCGCTGCTGCGCTGGTCGACCGACGGCCGGCAGCTGGGCGCCGCGGATCGCAACGGAGTGCTGAGTCTGTACGCGCTGTCGACTTGAGCCCGCGCTAGTTCGGGTGCGTCAACTCGAGTGAAGGCTGCGCCGGCGCCACCGCCGGGCCGCCGGCCTGCGCATAGTGGCTGAGCAGCAACTGGAGCGTATGCGCCCAGGTATAGCGCTGCAGTGCGCGCGCCCGCGCCGCCAGCCCGAGCGCAGCCAGATCGCGCTCGAACAGCGCCGCGATGGCGTCCGCCATGCCGCGCGCATCGCGCGGCGGCGCCAGCATGCCCACGCTCTGGTCGACGTGTTCGGGTATCGCGCCGGCGCGCGCGGCGACCACCGGGCGGCCGCAGGCCAGCGCCTCGATGATCACCAGCCCGAAGGTCTCGCTGCAGCCCGCGTGCACGAGTGCATCGCAGGAGGCGATCCAGGTGGCCAGCTCGATGCTGTCGCGCCGATAGGGGAGCACGGTGATGTTGGCCGCCGGCCTGCCGTGCACGCCCCCGCCGATGAGCAGCAGATGATATTGATCGCCCAGCAGGCGCAGCGCCTCGTGCAGCACGTCGACATTCTTCTCGCCGGAGAATCGTCCGGCGTAGACCAGCAGGCGCGTCCGGTCTTCCAGTTGCAGCGTGCGCCGCAGATCCAGGGTACGGCGATGGGGCGCGAAGATCGTCGTGTCGACGCCCAGCGGCTGCAGCACCGTGCGCCGCACACCCATCCGGCCCAGGTTTTCGCACATCAGGCGGCTCGGCGCCATCACCAGGTCGAAGCGCGCATAGACATTGCGCAGGTAGGCGCCCAGCGCCTGCTGCGAGGCGCGGCCGAAGCGCCGGCCGACCAGCTGCGGCAGGTTCGAATGACAGCATGCGACCAGCGGAATGCCCCGCCGCGAGGCGACGCGCGACGCGCACCAGGCCGGATGAAAGACATCGCCCACCTCGATCAGATCGGGCTCGAGTGCCTCGAGCATGCGCACCCAGCGGCGCGGCGACAGGGGCAGGCGGTAATTGAAGGTTCCAGGTACCCTCCAGCCCGCGATCGTGCTGATGCCGCCGGGTTGCAGGCTGGTCGTGGGGCCGGGGACCAGCAGGGAGTGATCGTGTGTGCTGTGCGCACGCAGCCAGTCGTGCTTCGCCGTCAGGTAGCGGCGTACCCCGCCGCTGGTCGGCGAAAAAAACAGGGTTGTATCTACCAGGCGCATGTTTGGTCCAGTCCCCGGACCATTGCACTCGCCGCACCGCAGAGTGTCAAGCCTGGGCGTTGACAGCCCCTGCGGGTTCGAGCGGCAGGCGGATGCGCACGCGCGTGAACTGGCCGCGTTTGGTGGCGACCTGGATCTGGCCCTTCAGGCGCTGGACGTTCTCGCGCACGATGCGCATGCCCTGGCCGCGCCCCTCGCCATCCGCAGCGGTGGTGACGCCGGCGTGGAAGATGAGTGTGGAGGCCTGACGCGGGTCGGGCGGCAAGGTGCTGTCGCGCTGAATGAGTCCGGCCGCGCTGGCGGCCTGCAGAATGCTGCCGGCATCCAGTCCCTGGCCGTCGTCCTGGAATACGAGCTCCGCCTGCCCGCCGTTGCAGTAGCGGAATTCGATCAGCAGCGCGCCGGCCGCGCTCTTGCCGGCGGCCGTGCGGAGGGCCGGCATCTCGATGCCGTGCTCGATGGCGTTGCGCAGCAACTGGCTGAGCGTGTCGTAGACCGCCGTGACGCTTTCCTCGGGAACCTGCTCGAGGCCGATGATCGACAGATCCACACGCTTGCCGAATTCGACGGTGAGGCGGTCGCACAGTTGCCGCAGGGCCAGCGCCAGCCGCGGCGTCTGGTTCTGTACCGCCGGCTCGCTCCCGAGCGCGGGGAGCGTGAGCAGGCGTGCGCGCCGCCGCCGCGGACGCCGCGCGAGCAGCGGAATGCCGGTGCGCGCCGCGATGGTGGTCAGGGTGAGATAGCCCGCGTCGATCAGCACCAGCGCCGGCAAAAGATCGTCGCCCGAGGGCGCACGTCCCGCCGGGGGATCGGCCAGGGCCGCGAGGGTGTCCCGGAACTGCCGCGCCAGCGTCGGCAATGGCAACGCGTCCGCCCGCTGCAGCAGCTGCGCGTAGCGCGAGCGCAGCAGCGCGAGCTTCTTCAGGTAGAGCCCTGGTTCGCGGGCGGGACGGGCGAGCAGGGCGCGTACATGGATCAGGGTGCGCGCCGCGACGGTCATGAAACTGCGCAGCGCCGTGCGGTCCAGGGTCAGCAGCTCGAGCAGTACGGCGTGCTCTTCGCGCAACTGCTGCAACTCACGCTGCGGGATATCAGAGGCGCTCATCTCAGAGGGCGCCGGCTGCCGCGGTAGTGCGTGGCGGGGCCGCGGGCAGCTCATCCAGCGCGGCCAGCAGGGTGTCGACGTCGGGGCAGCGCTCGTCGCGGTCCCGCGCCATCAGGCGGGCCATCAGCGGCTCGAACGCGGCCAGCTCCGCCGGCAGGGCCGGCCGCTCGCCGTTGACGTGCTGCTGCATCAGTTCAATGGCCGTGAGCGCGGTGTAGGGTTTGCGGCCCGTGAGCATCTCGAAGAACACCACTCCCAGTGCATACAGGTCGCTGCGCGCATCGAGGATGTAGCCCTGCACCTGTTCGGGGCTCATGTAATAGGGGGAGCCACGCAGCACCCCGATCGCCGTGTTGCTGGTGCTGGAATCCACCTGCTTGGCGAGGCCAAAGTCGATCAGCACCGTGCTGCCGTCCGGCCGCAACATGATATTGGGCGGCTTCAGGTCACGGTGCAGCAGGCCCGCGCCGTGCACCACGCGCAGGGCGCCGGCGATGCGCCGCACGTAGTGCACCGCGGCGCCGCAGTCCATGGGCTGCAGGAGCCGCTGCTTCAGGTCGCCGCAGGGGAAATATTCCATGGCCAGGTACTCGCGGCCGTCGTGCACACCATAGTCATAGATGTCGACGATCGACGGGTCGCGCAACGCGGCGATTGCCTTGTACTCGTTGGCGAACTGCGGCTGCCCGGTGGTGCCGTGCGGCTGCGGCTGGCCGATCTTTAGCGCTACCGGGCGGCGCAGCGTCGCGCTCTCGGCCAGCCAGACGCGGGCGCGCGCCGAGCGCCCGAGCTCACGCAGCAGGGTGTAATTCGGAACCTCCAGTTCCGCCGCGGGGCGCTGGTGTTGCAGGGCGCCGGCAATGGCGCGGCGGCGCACGCGCCGGCGGCTGGCGTGAATGACCTTGCGGAGCGTGCGGCCGAGCTGTTGGGCGTCCAGCAGGTCCCGCGGCAGGTATTCGGCGGCGCCGAGCCGGATGGCGCGCACCGCGCTGTGCTCATTGCCGTGGGCGGCCACGACGACGAGCGGCGGGAGGAAGCGTTCGCGGCGGAGCTGTCGCAGCCACTCCGCGCCTTCGCTGTGCTCCTGCCGCGACTGGCCGAACCGGGTGCACAGCAGGGCGGCGTCGTAGTTTCGCGGCGTGATGGTGTCGAGATGCTGTACGAACTGCCGCAGGTCCAGGCAGGGTGGATCGGCCTCCGGCCACAGGGATTGCAGGTGATGTCGCAGCCACTGGCGCTGTTGCCCGTCATCTCCGGCGATCAGGATCCGTGGCGTCAAACGCGCTCTCCGTGCGGGCCTCGCCCGGTTGCCGGGCACTTTACGATTTCTGGCGCGGTGCGGATCCTCCGGTCCGGCATTCTGTGAAGCAGGTGGGGAGCGGCCGCCGCGATCTGTGACACAGCTCACTCGTCGACCCGGCGCGCCGCGCCGGCCTATATCATGTGTCGATGGTGCGTCCTGACGAACAGACACGAGTGATGGAAGAAGCTGGCACGCGTGTGCGTTCAGGCTGCATCGGAACAGCGGGTGCGAGTCCCGCCCCGGCAAGCGCCGAAGCGCCGGGTAGCAGGCCCCACGGGGAGCGCGAGAGCGCTCGATCGCGAGCGGGGTGTCAAAAGCCTGTGCCTATGGGCAGGGAGCGAAGCGATGGGCCGCAACGAGTAGTGAACGTCGAGCAAGCCTCGTCACATTATCAGCCGAAAGGTGATTGGGAGCGCCGAGCTGGTCATTTCACAGCGAAGGCCATGCACAGTGCGGGAGAGTCGGAGCGCGCACTGGGGTTCCCCGGGGTATTGGCGGCGGCACGTCGCGAAGGAACGATGCGGAACAGGAGAGAGCCGTCCCGGCGATCCACGTCGGATGCATTGATGGGTATAAGCGCAGAGCGTGAAAGCCCTTCATGCCGGGCGGCAGTCCGAGGGGGTCGTAGTACCGCGGAGGGCGTGGATAACACGCCGGAGGGAAGGGCCCCTGCTTTGGTCGAGCGTGCGCAGGCGGGTAAGTGCGAGGGCATGGCCGCAAGGCCCAACAACCCCGATGAGAAAGTACGAGAACTGCAGCGCACGCTGTGGAGATGTGCCAAGCGGAGTCAGAGCCGGCGTTTTCATGCGTTGTATGACCGGATCTGCAGGGGTGACGTCCTGCGGGAAGCATGGAAGCGGGTGAAGCGGAACCGTGGAGCGGCCGGGATCGATGGGGAGAGCATCGAGGCGATCACCGATGGAGGTGTCGACTCGTGGCTCGCCCAGATCGAGGCTGAACTGCGGGCAGGTGAGTATCGGCCGAGCCCGGTGCGGCGCCGATACATCCCCAAGAGCGATGGGCAGCGGCGACCCCTGGGGATCCCGACGGTGCGGGACCGGGTGGTGCAGATGGCGGCGAAGCTGGTGGTCGAGCCGATCTTCGAGGCGGACTTCAGGGAATGCTCCTACGGATTTCGCCCCAAGAGAAGCGCACTACAGGCGCTGGAGGTCATTCGGGAGAGTGGCAACCGGGGCTACAACTTTGTCCTCGATGCGGACATCCGCCACTTCTTCGACAGCATTGATCAGGGCAAGCTGATGGGGCTGGTGGAGGAGCGGATTTGTGATCGGCGGGTGTTGAAGCTGTTGCGCCAGTGGCTTGAGGCGGGCGTGCTGGAGGATGGGAGTATCCGCGAGACGCTCGCGGGCACCCCGCAGGGTGGGGTGATCTCCCCGCTGCTGGCCAACATCTACCTGAACGCCCTGGACCGTGCGTGGCAGGCTGAGGGGCAACACCTCGGCGTGCTGGTGCGGTATGCCGACGACTTTGTTGTGCTGTGCCGAACGGCCAGCGCGGCGAGTGTGGCCCACAAGCGGGTGCAGGATATCCTCACTCGACTCGGTCTTGAGCTGCATCCTGAGAAGACGCGAGCGGTCGATCTGCGAGGGGGGCGGGAAGGCTTTGACTTCCTCGGCTGCACGGTGCGCAAGCGCCGCAGCATCCAACGCAGGCCCGATAAGCACTACATGCAACGCTGGCCTTCGGCGCGTGCGATCAAGCGAGTGCGCGACCGCGTCCACGAGCTGACGGCGGTGCGCGGCAACCCGGCGGGCGAGGTGATGGACATCATCACGGCGCTCAACCCGGTGCTGCGTGGTTGGGGCAAATACTTTGCGACGGGAAACGCGGACGATAAGTTCAACCACCTTGACAACTACGTGCATGAGCGCATCTGGCGCTGGCTGTGGCGTCGGGGTGGCCAGCGTCGGCGCTTCCGTGCATGGTGTTGGCCCAAGACCCGGCTCTACGCCCTGGGACTCTATCGCCTGCGCGGTACCGTGCACTATCCGACGCAAGCCACTCTCCGAAGACCATCGGTAAGCCGTGTGCCGGAAATCGGCACGCACGGTTTGACAGGGGGTCCTGCGGTCACTGCTTCCCATCGGACACGGAGGCCGTAGGATCTACCAATGACGCGCGTGACCTGCATCGAACCGGACGGGGGCGCCGTCAGCATCGATATCCGCGACGGCTGGAGCCTGATGCAGGGTGCGGTCTCGCAGGGCGTGCAGGGCATCGAGGCGCAATGCGGCGGCGCCTGCTCCTGCGCCACGTGTCACTGCTACGTCGATCCGGCGTGGATCGCGAAACTGCCGCCGCCGGCTGAAGCCGAATCCCTGATGCTGACCAATGTCGTCGCCGAACAGCGGCCGGGCAGTCGCCTGTCCTGCCAGATCCGCATCGAGCCCATGCTCGCGGGCCTGGTGGTCGCCTTCCCGGACCGGCAAAGCTAAGCTCTGCTCCGTGTCAGCACCAGTTGTCATCGTCGGCGCGGGTCAGGCTGGCCTGCAGATTGCCGAGTCGCTACGCCAGGAAAAATACGACGGGCCGATCACCCTGCTCGGCACCGAACCGCACGCTCCCTACAATCGCCCGCCGCTCTCGAAGAAATGGCTGTTGGAGCGGCCCGACATTGCCACGCTGGCCATCCGCGGGCCCGAGGCCCTGCAGCGCCGGCACATCGAGCTGCAACGGCACTGCACGGTGACGGCGATCGATCGGCGCGCGCAGGAGGTGCACTGTGCCGACGGCCGGCGCTTCGCCTACGGCGGCCTGGCAATCGCGACCGGCGCGGCGCTGCGCACCCTGCCGCTGCCCGGAGCGCAGCTGCAGGGGATCCATTGCCTGCGCACCATCGAGGATGCACAGGCGATCTCCGCCGCGCTCGATGCCTGCAGCGCGCACGGCCGGCCGCTGGTGGTCATCGGTGGCGGCTTTATCGGGCTGGAGGTCGCGGCCACGGCACGCAAGCGCGGCGTGGAGGTGACCGTGCTCGAGTCCCTGAGCCGGCTGATGTCGCGGGTGGTGGCGCCGATCGTTTCCGAAGCGGCTGCGCGCGTGCACCGCTCCCACGGCGTGCAGCTGCGCTTCGACGTGAATATCGCGGAGCTGCTGGGCACGAACGGCGCCGTGCGGGCGGTGCGCTGCGCGGACGGGAGCGAGTACGCCGCCGGCTGCGTCGTGATCGGCGTCGGCATCCATCCCGAGGACCGGCTCGCACGCGCGGCGGGGCTGGAGTGCGATCGCGGCATCGTCGTTGACGAATGCTCGCGCACCTCGGACCCGCTGATCGTGGCCGCGGGCGATTGCTGCGCGCGCCGCCGGGCCGACGGGAGCCTGCTGCGGCTCGAATCGGTGCAGAACGCGGTGGAGCAGGGCAAGTCCGCGGCTGCGGCGCTGCTCGGGCAGCGACGCGCCTTCGCCGCGGCGCCCTGGTTCTGGTCCGATCAATTCGACATCAAGCTGCAGATGGTCGGCTTGAGCCACGGGTACGATCAGGTGGTGACGCGCGGGGACCTGGAGCGGCCCGCCTTCTCGGCCTTCTATTTCCGCGCCGGCCGCCTGATCGCGGTGGATTCACTCAATCGCATCCCGGATCACATGCAGGGCCGCAAGCTCCTCGATCACGGTCTGTCGCCCACACCCGAGCAGCTCGCCACAGCCGGGTTTGAGCTTGTCAGCCTGCTGCAGCCCTGATCCGGCTCGGAGCCCTCATTCGCGTCCGAGCAGGAACTCCGTGCCCCGGTAGTCGAGTACCACGCCTTCGCGCGTGATCTGCGAGACGCGCACCCCCTCAGGGGTGAGGTCGCCCTCGCGCACCTTGTGCATGTTGATGAAGGCGTAGCGGTCGGCCGGATTGGCGGCGTACACGTGCAGATCGAGACGCAGCGGCGGGAGCGTGCC
>DASWFL010000092.1:0-1869 GCA_036394255.1 Steroidobacteraceae bacterium | reverse complement strand
GTGGTACTCGACCCACTCCTTGTTGATGGTGATATCGCCTTCGACGAAGTGGAAGCGCGGGGTTTTGGGCAGATCGCCCAGCTTGTTGTCCGCCAGGTCGATCCCGTATACCTCCCAGGGCCGGGTGCGCAGGATCGCATTGGTGAGGGCGCTGCCGATGAAGCCGTTTGCCCCAAGAATCATTATTTTCAGTGCCATACTCGTCCTTCCACGCACTTGCGCGCCGCCGGCGAGCGTCCGACAACGCCCCAAGGTGAAGCGTGTAATGCTAGCATTTTCCGGCACTTTCGGCCGGCACTGGCCCGGCGCGCGCAACCGCAGAGCGCACGAGCGCCGGCCGCCCTTGGCGGGATGAGGAGATGAGTACATGCGCTCGGTTGGCCGCGATGCCCTGTTCAGCCTGGCGGCGCTCTTGGTGAGCGTGATCCTCGTGCAGTCGCTCTACGCCACCGTCATCCGCCCGCGCGCCGAGGCGATCCTCGCCGAGCCCGCGATCCCGCAGGACCAGCTGAAGCCCGGACAGCCGGTGCCCCACAACCTGCGCTCCCCGTTCGTGATCCTGAAAGACTACGAGCAGGAGGCGGCGCTGATCCTGGCGACCTGGGCGCTGTCGTTGATCTTGTACCAGGCGCTTGCTGTGGCCCGTAACCGGCGCCTGCTGGAGAAGCCCTACATCGAGCTCGGCGAAGGGCACGTGGTGCTGCCCGATGACGCGCGCGCCTACGGCCGACCGATCGAAAGCCTGCCGCGCGAGGAGCAGGAGATGTTGTTGCCGCGCGCGCTGATGGTGGCGCTGAATCGCTTCGGAGCGACCCGCAGCGTGCAGGACGCCGCGGAGGCGGTGCGCGCCGAGTGCGAAAACGAGCTCGACCGCCTGGACGCGCAGCTGTCCATGGTGCGCTTCACCGCGTGGGCGATCCCGGCCGTCGGCTTCGTCGGCACGGTACGCGGCATCGGCCGCGCCCTGCAGGAGGCCCAGGGGGCGCTGCGCGGGGACATCTCCGGTGTCACGCTCGGGCTGGGTATCACCTTCAATGCCACCCTTACCGCGCTGATCGCCTGCATCCTGGTCATGTTCTGCCTGCACCAGCTGCAGCAGGCCCAGGATCGCCTGGTGCTGGACGCACGGCTGTACATCGACCGGCGCCTGATCCGCAACATGCGGGTGAGCTAACAGCAGCGGCTCACACCACTCCACTTGCGCCGCTGCGTGTCCTCGTAGAACGCGCGCCGGCTCAAGGGCGGCTCGAGCGCGTGCCGCGCGGCCTGGTGAGCCCGATAGCGCTCATAGGCGTCATCGCCCGAGACCGTGCGCAACCCGCTCCAGACACAGGCGGCGCGGCGCCTCAGCCACTGTGCCGCGCGCCTCATGGACGCGCCTGCGCCGCCGCGCCCTGCAGGCGGCTCGACTGATACGGCGCTTCCGAGCTCGAGCGCAGCGGCCGGCCCCGCAGACGCCGCACGCACACCCGCGCCATGTCGAGAATCACGAACCACAGGATCGCCAGCAGCAGCATCGTCAGCCAGCCATCGAGGCGCTGATTGAATATGAGTTGCGGGGCGACGGCGGCGCGCTCCGGCGGCAGCGCCCCCAGGGCCAGCTTGCGTGCCAGGTCATCGGCCGCGGCGAACAGCCCGATGCGGGCATCGCTGCTGGTGATCTTCTGCCAGGCCGCGGTCGTGGTGACGAGCGCCAGCCATGCCAGCGGCGCCAGCGTCACGAGCGCATAGCGCAGCTTGCCTGATTTGATGATGATCCCGGTCGCCACCGACAGCGCGATGCCGGCCAGCATCTGGTTGGAAATGCCGAACAGCGGCCACAGGATGTTGACACCGCCGTTTGGGTCGATCACGCCGATGTACAGGAAG
>DASWFL010000091.1:0-8155 GCA_036394255.1 Steroidobacteraceae bacterium | reverse complement strand
CCTGCCAGTCACGCCGGTGCCCCAGCCAGTAGATCGCGGTGACCGTACCGATCAGCGCCACTTCGTTGAGCGCCCAGAGCCCTGCGAAAGTGTGCACCGGGTGACGCGAATTGTCCCAGCCCAGGGCCAGCGGCAGCATCGCACACAGCACCGCGACGGCGCTGAGCATGTAGATGGCCCAGAAGCCGCTCCGGTAGCGATGACCGTAGACCAGTGCCCGCGCGTCGAAGACCTGGTGAGGCTCCGCGACCGCATCGATCAGCGGCTGCAGCGCGGCGGGGGCATTCGGGGCCGCCGGCGCGGCCGGCAAATCCAGTCGCGCGCCCGTCAGCAACAGGCGTTGCAGGATCTGGTGCAGCGCCATGGGCCGGCGCTCGGCCCTGGCACGCCGGTCAAGGATTTCGTAGGTGGTGGCGAAGATGGCCGGCGAGACGACCCCGAGGCTTCCGTCGCCATAGTCGACCAGCCAGTCGCCCGCCCGCCCGCTCAAGCGTGACTCGCCGTCGGCGAGCAGCACTTCGAAGGCCTTGCGCATCGGGACGGCGTGGATCCAATACTTGAGGCTGAGGTAGGCGCCGGAGTGGCCGGTCTCCAGCGGTGGCTGCGGGCGGTATTTCTCGGCGAAGCGCGCGCGCGACACGCGCCACTGCTCACCGCCGGTACCGGTAATGATCGCATCGCCGGGCTTCGCCCTGACGATGCCCTCCCGCGTATGGATTTCGCAGGCCGCGTCCGTGAACCGGACCTGGACGGCCCGTTCGAGCTTCCGGGCCACCACCCGCCGCGCATCGGCGGTGATCTGCGGCAGGTACCCGGGCTGACCGCTGGAGCGATAGAGAAGCGGGGCCTGCGGGCTCAACCAGCGCCCCGCGCCGCAGCGATGAGCTTGCGCCACACGCGCACGTCGTGCAGATCGCGCAGCGCCGCCGGCGCGGCGTCGAGCAGAGCGGCGGCCTCGCGCAACAGCGCCGCGCGCGCCTTCGGCTCCGCGAGCGCCTGCGCATACAGCGCACTCGCCAGCTCGACGGGCAACCACCGATCGCTCCGGTTGCGGCTCGCCAGCCCGCGCTGGAACTTCACCACCGGGCCGATCAGCTGCGCGGCCTCCGCCGTCTTGCCCTGCCGCGCCAGTGCCATCGCCAGCCAGGTGGAGACTTCGCCGAGGTCGCGCTGATCGGGAATCGCCTGCGTACCCCAGATCTTGCGTGCCGCCAGCGCCTCGCGCTCGTCGGCCTCGGCGGCCACGTAATTGCCCATCTGAAAAGCGGCACGCCCGGCCAGATGCTGGGCGAAGAACAGGCTGATGGAGCGCTGGCTCACCTCCAGATCGCCGTTGGGCTTGATCGCCCGCAACTGGTTGGCGGCATCGGTGGCGAAGCGAACATTCGCCGCGTAATCATCGCGCTCGTAGGCCACGCCGGCGGACGACATCTTGCCCAGCGCGTCGACGTGGGCCAGAGCGACGCTGGCCTGGGGCTCGTTCTGGCGCAGTTTCTCCAGGAAGGGTGCGCCCGCGGCGATCGTGGCCGCCGCTCCCGCGCTGTCGCCGAGCTGTGCCTGGCGGTACGCGGTGGTGGCCATGTCGTAGGCACGAATGATGACGAAGCTGGCACCGCCCACGGTGGCGCGTCCGTAGTCATCGAGTGACTTCTGGTAATAGGGGATCGCCGCGGCCAGCTTGCCTGCCCCCCACAGGGCATCGCCCAGGGTCTGGTGTGCGACACCCAGGTTGTTGGCCGTCACGATGTTGTCCGGATCGAGCTTCAGCAGGGTGAAAGAGACCTGCTCGGTACGCAGCCCCAGGCGATAGGATCGCAGCGGATCCAGCTCGTTCTGGGCCACCGTGCTGAGACTGCTCTCGATCACCTGCTGGCCATGCAGTGCCAGCCGATATCCCGGCCGCTGCTCCAGCACCTTGTCTGCGAGTGCCACGGCATCTTCGCCGCGGCGGCGGGCCTCGGCATTGCGGCCCATGTTGACCAGGGCCGGAACCAGCCAGGCGCCGGCCTCGACATAGTAGGCACCCATCTCCAGGTTGCTCAGATCGCGCGCCCCCAGGTCAGTGGCGAGACCCATCGCCTGCTGCTCGATCCGGATGGCCTCCTCGTTCTTCTGCCCGTTGAGCTGCTCGAAGCCACGCCGCACCAGCACCTCCACGTAGGCGCGGCGTACCGCGACCGAAGCGCCGGGCGCTTCCGCAACGGGCCGCAGCAGTTCCGTGGCGCGCTGGCCCGCGACCGGACCCGCCGGATCATTCTGGTTGTCCAGGATCAGTGCGTGAGTCGCATAGCCGAGCGCCAGGGCAATGGTGGTGGCCTCGGACTGATCCCCCGCGGCCCGTTGCTGCTCCATCAGCTGGACGGCCTCGGTCGCCCTGGCCGCGGCGGCCTTGACATCGCCGAGGATGCGCTCGGCACGAGCGTAGTGGATCATGGCCAGCGCACCATTGCGCGTGGTCTCCGGCCCCTTGAGCGCGGGGGGCAGGCCGTGGAAATAATCGATCTGCCGCTTGGCGAACTCCGCCACCACGTTCAGGCGCCCGAAGCTCTCCAGCTCGCGCACGAAATCATCCGTGAGGTAGCCGAGCAGGTGTTCGGCCCCGCCCCGCGCCTGCTCGGCCAGCTGCTCGGCGCGCCGCGCACGCTGCGAGCTCACATAGGCAAAAACCGCCGCCACGATCGCACCGAGCGCCAGCAGCACGCAGACGGTGGCCACCTTGCGGGCGCGCACCAGCGCGCGCCGCGCGACCAGCTCGCGCTCGCGCTGTTCGGCCAGCAAGCGCTCGGTGGCGTCCCGCGCCTCGCTCTCCAGGCGCAGGTCGCGGCTGGCCTTGACCACGCCGCACAGCACATCGTGCGTGAGCTCCACGCGCCGCACGTCGAGGCGCTCCTCGATGCGCAGCAGCCGGCGGTTCACCAGCCGCGCGAGCGTGTCCGGCGCCGCGCCGACGGCCGCAAAATGGCTGAGCAGGCGCTCCTCGGCAACATTTTCGCGGAATCCGGAACTGGTCAGCAGGTCATCCTCGATGATCCGGCGCACGGCCGGCGGCTGGTCCGCCAGCGCGCGCTCATAGAAATTGCTGAGGATCGTCGCGTGCGAGCCGGCGAGCAGGTCGAGGGAGATCTCCTCGCGCCCCTGGGCGATGCGCGCGTCGTTCAGCTCACGGCAGATCAGGCTCAGGAGCGAGGGCTCGACCTCCGCGTTGGCCAGTTCCGCGCCACCGGCCACGAATCGCACGATCGCCGCGGCCACTTCCTCGGTGACCAGTCCCTTGCCTGGCTGCATCACCGCCAGCAGCGCCTGCGCGCCGGTCATCGGAGCGAGGCGCAGGCGGTTCTGCGAGATGCTCGGCATCGCCTTCTTCAGGCCTTCGAGCGGCGCGAGGTAATCCTCGCGCAAGGTGATCAGCACCCGGTAATCGCTGCGCGTGAAATCAAACTGCTGCGCGCCCGACTCGTCGAGCTCGAGGCGCGCCTCGAGCGACTTGGGCGCACGGTTCTCGACCAGGTCCGTCAGCTCCTCGATGAAGCGCCCCGCGCGCGCGCGGCCCAGCTCATCGCTCTGCGCCAGCGTGAAGATCTCCTCGAACTGGTCGAAGATCAGCAGCGGGATCAGCGTCGCGCCGGACGCATCGCGCAGCACGTCGTCGCGATGGTGCAGGAACTCCCACAGCGATTCGCCGGCGATGGCGACGCCGGTCCGTGTCCACTCGCCCGACTCGCGCGCGGCACGCATGATCGCCTGCTTGAGCTGCTCGGCCGGCTCCGGCGCATCGCGCCCGTAGTCGATGCGCAGGTAGATCGGGCAGTACCCGGCAGCCCGCAGGCGCGGCACCAGGCCGGCACGCAGGATGGAAGTCTTGCCCAGGCCCGACTGGCCGAACAGCACCGTGAGGAGCTTGCGCTGCACGCGCCGCGCCAGCTCGGCCACTTCGTCCTCGCGCCCATGAAAATAGGCGCGAGTTTCCTCGGTGAAGGAGGCCAGCCCCAGCCAGGGGTTGCGATCATCGACCGAGGCGCCGGCCAGCTCGGGTGCCAGGGCGGGCTTGGGCTGAGCGTTCATTTGCTACGCGCCCGCATGAAGTCCCCCAGGCGCTGTGCAAACTCGGGCGTCACCTGCCCGTCGGGCAAATGCGTGAAATGCAGGGCCTTGAACCGGTCCGGCACGAGCGCTTCGGCTGCGGTGGTGGCATCGATGCTCACCGGCAGGATGAACAGCGCACCGTCGGCCATGTTGCGCACCCGATCCATGGCATAGCTCCACTCCCGGCGGAAGTACCCTTCCAGCCGGCGCTGCGTGGTGGCCGAGACCACGGGTATGAAATAGGAACAGCGCGCGATGTTGCGCTGGATCTTGCGATCATAGTCGTCACCGACCTCCAGCCGGTCGATGTCGAACCAGGTGGTGACGCCGGCGGTTTCGAGCCCGGCCTTGATCTGCTGCACGGCGCGCAGGTCCTCGCGTGTGTAGCTGATGAACACGGCATTGTCCGGCATCTCGCGCGCCGGCGGCAGGAAGCGGGCCGGTGCCGCGGCCGCCGCAATCGGGACGTGCTTGCGGCGCGCCTGCCAGCGGGAATGCAGCTCCTCCACGAAGCGCTCCGCGCCCATGTAGATGCGCGTGCGCACGCTCACCTGCTGCAGGAAGGAGACGAGGCGGTCGTCCTGGCCGCTGTGGTCATCCGCCAGCACCTCGCCCACGTCGCGCGGGTCGGACAGCCGCTGGCGCTTGGCCATACGCAGGAACAGGCGCGCCAGCCAGTTCGTGAACGTGCTGCCGATGAACAGCAGGTGGCTGTGCTCGAGCTCGTGAAACAGTTTCTCGGGCGCCAGGTGTTCGCTCTGCAGGGCGCAGATGAACTCCAGCAGGTCTTCGTCGGAAATGACATAGGTCGGGGCGGCCGCGAGCTTGCCGAACAGGTGATAGACCACCGGGCGCTGCAGGTGGTCACGCTCGGAGGGCAGGTCGACGACGCGGTTGGGCGAATAGGACAGGACATCCGTCGACGGCGCGCCGGCGAAGCGCACCTGGTTGATCGCCTTCTCGAGCAACGAATCGAAAGTGGTGCTGACGAACACGTCGAAGTCGGTGATCGCCGCGAGCTGCCGCAGGGCCGCGGGCGGTTCGAAATTCGCTTCCTTGATGATGCCGCGCAGGCGCACGTAGGCTTCCTCGCGCCGGCCGCGTGCCGAGAGGAACCAGCAGACCACGTCATTGAGCGTGTAGGGCTGGGGCAGTTCCCGCACGTCGACGTTCAGCCGTCCGGCCAGCTTTTCCGCGACCCAGTCGAGCAGCAGCCGCGGCCCGCGCTCGGTGTCTACCAGCAGGAGTTCGGGCCCAACGATCGGGATGACGCGGCGCTCTTCGATGAAGCTGAGCAGGTCATCCCACGCATCATCGTCCAGCGTGGTCAGTGCCGCCGCCGCGCTCGCACCCTGGCTCATGGGCTGGAGCTCCCGGCGGGGCAGAGGCGGTGAGCCGCGGTGGGTCGCAAGCAATGCGCGGGCAAGTGGGTCATTGGGCCTGGAGTTGTATTAATTGAGGGCGGGGCTCACCGGCGTTCCGGCGGGCCCCGCCCTTTTATTCAGTGTGCCGCACGGCCACCAACTCCGCAATGCAAACTGCAACCGCGGAAGAAGTGGTTACTTGCCGATGCAAAAGGCCGAGAAAATACGGCCCAGCAGTTCATCCGCCGTGCCCGTGCCGGTGATCTGGCCCAGCGAGCGCTGCGCCGCGCGCAACTCCTCGGCAGCCAGCTCGCCCGCACCCGCTGCGCGGCAATGCTCCGCCGCGCGTTCGAGGTGCGCCGCGGTCGCGGCCAGGGCCTCGAGATGGCGCCGGCGCGCGGACAGCGCGCCGGAGTCCGAGGAGCGGTAGCCGGCCGCCTCGAGCAGATGACAGCGCAGTTCCTCGAGCCCGGCGCCCGTGACCGCCGAGATCCGCAGCTGCGCCAGCTCCGTCCGCTCCGGGCGAGACGGCACGCTGCCCACACCTGCACCGGGCAGGTCGATTTTGTTAAATACCAGCGTCACGGGCACCTGGGCCGGAATCCGCATCCGCTCCGCATCGAATCCCGCTGCGCCCGGATCCTCGGCCGCGTCCACGAGGAACAGCACGCGGTCCGCCAGCTCCATCGCCGCGCGCGCGCGGCGCATGCCTTCGGCCTCGATCGCATCACCGCTGTCGCGTAGCCCGGCAGTATCGAGCAGCAGCAGCGGCACGCCCTCGAGCTGGATGCGCTCGCGCAGCACATCGCGCGTGGTGCCCGGGATCGCCGTGACGATGGCGGCGTCGTGGCCCGCAAGGCGGTTCAGCAGCGTGGACTTGCCCGCGTTGGGCGCGCCGGCGATCACCACCGTGAGGCCCTCGGTCAGCAGTCGGCCCTGCCGTGCGGTGGCCTGCAGCGCTGCGCAGAGTTCGCGTACGCCGGCGAGCCGCTCGCCGAGCGCGCGGTCGGCGAGGAAATCAATCTCGTCGGTCGGGAAATCGATCGTGGCCTCGACGTGCGCGCGCAGCTGCGCGAGCGCCTCGTCGAGGGCGCGCACCCGCGCGGAGAAGTCGCCCTGCAGCGAGCGCAGCGCGGCGCGCGCGGCGGCCTCGCTCCCCGCGTCGATGAGGTCCGCGACGGCCTCGGCCTGTGCCAGGTCGAGCTTTTCATTGAGGTAGGCGCGCAGCGTGAATTCCCCGGGCTGCGCCCGCCGCGCCCCGAGCGCGACCGCCCGCGCGATCAGCGCTTCGACCAGCAGCGGCCCGCCGTGGCCGTGCAGTTCGAGCACGTCCTCGCCGGTGTAGGAATGCGGGGCCGGAAAATACAGCGCCAGGCCTTCGTCGAGGGCACCGCCATCGGCGGCGCGAAAGCGCGATGTCGTGGCGTGGCGTGGCGGCGGAAGCTGGCCCAGCATTGCCCGGGCAATCGCCGCGCACAGCGGCCCCGAGAGACGCACGATGGCGATGCCGCCCCGGCCCGGCGGCGTGGCCGCGGCGACGATCGTTGCACTCGGGTCGGTCACGGGCGCCCCTGGCTCGGCGCTGGCCGAGGCTAATCGCGCGCCTTGGTCTGCGCGGCGATGCGGCGGTTGATGTTCCACTGCTGCAGGATGGAAAGCACCGTGTTGGTGGTCCAGTACAGCACCAGCCCGGACGGCATGAACGCGAACATCACCGGCATCCCCAGCTGCATGATCATGAACATCTTCTGCTGCGTCGGATCGCCCATCTGCGGGTTGAGCTTGAAATTGATGTAGTTCGCCACCGCCATCAGCGCCGGCAGGACGAAGATCGGATCGCGCGCCGACAGATCGCCGATCCAGCCCATAAACGGCGCCTGGCGCATCTCCACGCTCTCGAGCAGCACCCAGTAAAACGCGATGAACACCGGGATCTGGATCAGCATCGGCAGGCAGCCGGCGACCGGATTCACTTTCTCGCGCTGGTACAGCTCCATCATCGCCTTGCCGAGCTTGTCGCGCTGGTCCTTGTAGGTCTCCTGAAGCAGCTTGATGCGCGGCTGCAGCGCCTTCATGCGCGCCATCGAGCGCATGCTCGCTTCCGAGAGCGGATAGAACAGGAGCTTCAGCAGGAGCGTGGTCACCATGATGGTCCAGCCCCAGTTGCCGACCACCCGGTGCACGTAGTCGAGCACCGTGAACAACGGCTGCGCCAGCACGGTGAGCCAGCCGTAGTCGGTCACCAGGTCCAGCCGCGGGCTGGCCTCCTTGAGCTGGTGCTGGAGCTTCGGTCCCACGTACAGGGTCTGGCGCAGCTGCGCACTCGCGCCGGGCGCGAGCTGCTGTGTGGGCCCGGTGGCCGTGAACTGGTATTCCACGCCTCGCGTGCTGAGCTGGTAATGCCACGCTTGCCCCGTCGGTGGCACGATTGCCGCGGCAAAATGGTGCTGCAACGCCGCGATCCAGCCGCCGCTGACCTGCGCATCGAGCGTCGTGGGCTCCTTGCCGGGCTTGAGCTTCTGGTATTTCTTGCCGTCGTCGTACGCCGGGCCCTTGTAGGCGTAGCTTTCGGGATGAAAGTAGGAGGTGGCGACCGGATCATTGTTGCGCAGGATCTGCGCGTAGGGCGCGAACTGCCACGGTGCCGCAGAGGCGTTGCGCGCCTGATATTCGAGATCGATCGCGTAGCGGCCGCGATGGAAGACGTA
>DASWFL010000090.1:0-14656 GCA_036394255.1 Steroidobacteraceae bacterium | reverse complement strand
GCCGACGTGTTCTACACCTCCGGCGCGACCGAAGCGGACAATCTGGCGATCCTCGGCCTGCTGCGGGGCCACCGCGCCGCGGGCGCGCGCGCCGCTGCCGCGCAGTCCGGGGCCAGGCCCGCCGCGGTGGCTCCGCACCTCATCACCGCGCGCACCGAGCACAAGGCGGTGCTCGATCCCTGCCACCAGCTCGAGCGCGAGGGATGTGTCGTGAGCTACCTGAGTCCCGACGCCTCGGGGCGCATCAGTCCCGAGCAGCTGCAGGCAGCCCTGCGTCCCGAGACGGTGCTCGTGTCCCTGATGCACGCCAATAACGAGACCGGTGTCATCCACGACATCGCCGCCTTTGGTGCCCTGTGCCGCGCGCACGGTGCCGCGCTCCATGTCGATGCGGCACAGAGCGCGGGCAAGCTGCCCATCAACGTCGCGGCGATGGCCGTGGACCTGCTGTCGTTCACGGCGCACAAGCTGTATGGACCCAAGGGCATCGGCGCCCTGTACGCCCACCCCGCGCGGCGTGTCGGCCTGCAGCCGCTCCTGTACGGCGGCGGACACGAGCGAGGCCTGCGCTCGGGCACGCTGCCCGTGCACCAGATCGTCGGCTTCGGCCTGGCCTGCGAGCTGGCGGCCGCGGACATGGCCGCCGAATCCGCGCGCCTGGCCGGTTTGCGTGCCCGGCTCTGGGAAGGACTTGCCGACCTGCCGGGCGTGAGACTGAATACCGCACTGGAGGCGTCGCTGCCCGGGTTGCTCAACGTGTCCTTTACCGGGATCGAAGGCGAGAGCCTGCTGACGGGCCTGCCCGAGCTGGCGCTGGCGAGCGGTTCGGCCTGCAACTCCGACAGTGACGAGCCCTCCTATGTGCTGCGCGCCCTGGGACACGACCGTGAGAGTGCGCAAAGCTCGCTGCGCTTCAGCCTGGGCCGGGGCACGAGCGCGCCGCAGATCGAAGTCGCGATTGCCGCAGTGCGGCGCGAAGTGTTGCGGCTGCGCGTGCTCGCCGGTGCGCCCGGGCGGGCGCGGCCGGCAGACACGGGGGGCGAAGCCGGCGCAGGGCCTACAGCCACGGGCGAGGCCGGTGCGCGGGAGCAGGGCACCTGGGTGCGTTTTATGTTGAATATGCGCGAGGGGCAGATCGAGCAGGCCCGTTTTCAGGCCTACGGCTGCCCACAGACCCTGGCGGCCTGTGAATGGCTCGCCGGGCAGCTGCGCGGGCGCCCCTGGAATAAGCCGGGCATCGGCGGACCTCTGGATTGGGCACAGGCGCTCGCTCTGCCACCCGACCGCCTGACGCGGCTCCTGGTCGTGGAGGACGCCCTGCGCGCCGCGCTGGCGGCGGCGCAACAGCTCGGTGGCGACCGCGGTACAATGGCGGGCCAGGAACCCACACCATGAGCATCTCCCTCACCCCTTCTGCCGCCGAGCGCGTCCGCAGCCATCTGGCCAGCCGGGGTCGCGGCCTGGGCCTGCGCCTCGGGATCAAGACCACCGGTTGCTCCGGGTACAGCTATGTCGTCGATTACGCCGACGCTGCCGGTCCCGAAGACCTCGTGTTCGAGGACCAGGGGGTGCGGGTCGTGGTCGATCGCGGCAGCCTCGCGATACTCGATGGCACCCGGGTCGATTTCGTCCGGCAGGGCCTGAGCGAGTCCTTTCGCTTCACAAACCCCAACATCAAGGGGGAGTGCGGCTGCGGCGAGAGTTTCACGGTCTGAAAATTCCTTAGCTTCCCGGGACTTCCGCGGGCATTGCGATTGCTGGACGAGCCCTGGAACGGCTAAACTCCCCGGCCTTTTCCCGGAGGAGTCTGCTGATGGCGCTCGAGCGCACCTTGTCGATCGTCAAGCCCGACGGCGTCGCCCGCAATCTGATCGGTGAGGTCTTCCGCCGCTTCGAGCAGGCGGGGCTGCGTATCGTGGCGGCCCGCATGCTGCGTTTGTCCACGGCGCAGGCGGAGGCTTTCTACGCCGTGCATCGAGAGCGCCCGTTCTATCGGGACCTGGTGCGGTACATGAGCTCCGGGCCGGTGATCGCGCAGGTGCTCGAAGGCGAGGACGCGATCGCCCGCAACCGGGACATCATGGGCGCCACGGATCCGAAAAACGCCGCGCCGGGGACCATTCGCGCCGACCTGGCGCAGAGCATCGAAGCCAACGTGGTGCACGGCTCCGACGCCGCCGACACCGCGGTGCGAGAGATCGGTTTCTTTTTCAGCGGCACGGAGCTGTGCCCCAGGACCTGAGCGTGGATGCGCCTGTCAACCTGCTGGGTCTGCCGCCTCGTGAACTCGAGGCCTGGGTCCTGGGTCTGGGATCGCGGCCCTATCGCGCGCGCCAGCTCCAGCATTGGCTGTACAAGCGTGGCGTCGAGCGATTCGATGAGATGACCGACCTGGCCAAGGATTTTCGCGCGCAGCTGGGCGCGCGGGCGAGCATCAAGCTGCCCGAGATCGTCCTCGCCCGGCAGTCGACCGACGGCACGCGCAAGTGGTTGCTGCGCGCCGACGCGTCGCAGGCCTTCGAAATGGTGTTCATTCCCGAGCCGGAGCGCGGCACGCTGTGCATCTCCTCGCAGGTCGGTTGCGTGCTCGACTGCTCCTTTTGCGCGACCGCGCAGCAGGGCTTCAACCGCAATCTCAGCACGGCGGAGATCATCGGCCAGGTGTGGCTCGCCAACCGCGAGCTCGGCTTCGAGTCCGGCGGCGAGCGGCGCGTCACCAATGTCGTGTTCATGGGCATGGGCGAACCGCTCGCGAATTTCCGCAACGTGGTGCCCGCGCTCGGCATACTGCTCGATGATGCCTGCTTCGATCTGTCCCGCCGCCGCGTCACGCTCTCGACCGCCGGCCTGGTTCCGCAGATCTACAAACTCGCCGAGGTGAGCAACGTGGCGCTGGCCGTCTCGCTGCACGCTGCCGACGACGAGTTGCGCAACACGCTCGTGCCCATCAATCGCCTGCACCCGATCGCCGAGCTGCTCGAGGCCTGCTGGCATTACATCGACGAACAAAACGGCCGCAGCGTCACCTTCGAGTACGTGTGTCTCGATGGCGTCAACGATTCGCCGCCGCAGGCACGCGCGCTGGCGCGATTGCTCGCCGGCCGGCCGGCCAAGGTGAACCTCATTCCCTTCAATCCCTTTCCCGGCACCTCATACCGGCGCTCGACCGATGCGGCGATCTGGCGCTTCCGCGACGAACTGCTCAGGAGCAACATCATGGCCACCGTACGGCGCACGCGCGGCGAAGATATCGATGCGGCCTGCGGGCAACTCGTCGGCCGCGTGCAGGATCGCACCGTCGCGCGCCTGGGCGAGCGGCACCGCGCCGCGCCGGTGAGCGCGTGAACGCCCTGCGTCGCGGGCGGGCCGGCCGGGCGCTCGGACTGGCGCTCGGACTGGCGCTGGGCGGCTGCCAGTCCAGCGGCGGCGGCGGCGGCGCGCAGTCTGCCGCGACCGCGGCACAGGCCAACATGCAGCTCGGCTCCGCCTATCTGCAGCAGGGAAACCTGCCCATCGCCAAGGAGAAACTGGAGCGGGCGGTGAAACAGGCGCCGCGCGATCCGGAGATACACGGATTGCTGGCGATGCTGTACCTGCGCCTGGGAGAAGAGAGCCGGGCGGAGACCGAGTATCGCGCCGCGCTGGCGCTGGCGCCGCGCGACCCGGAGCAGCTCAATAACTACGCCGTGTTCCTCTGCGGGGCGGGACGGATCGACGAAGGGGTGGCCCGCTTCCAGGAGGCGGCGCGCAATGCCCTGTATCGTACGCCCTGGGTGGCGTACACGAATGCGGGCGTGTGCCTGCACAGCGCCAGGCGTGACGCCGAGGCTGAGCCGCTGTACGTGCGCGCGCTGCAGGTGCAGCCCGGCTACGCCGAGGCCGCGACGCAGCTGGTCGAGCTGCTGCTCGCCCAGAACCGCGCCGCCGACGCGTACGGACGCGTCGCCGATTTTCTCAAGCGGAACCCGGCAACCGCGGACCTGCTGCTGCTGGGCTGGCGCGCGGCACGCGCCGAGCCGAACCCGGTCAACACGGCACAGATGGCCTGGCGCCTGCAGACGGAGTTTCCCGATAGCGAACAGGCTCATAACGTGTCTGTGGCGCCTGCAGCCCGGAACTAGGCCATGGTGGAGCAGGGGCAAGGGGCATCTGAACTTCCTGGCGCACGGCTGGCGCTGGCGCGCGAGCGCCTGGGCCTGAGCGTCACGCAGGTGGCCGCCAAGCTGCACCTCGAGATCGGAACGGTGAGCGCACTGGAAAGCGGCGCCTACGCCGAGGTCGGCGCCCCGGTCTTTGTACGCGGATTCCTGCGGCGCTATGCGGAGCTGGTCGATGAGCCCGTGGTGGAGATCGATGCCCTGTACATCCATCAGCCCGCTGCCACCGCCGTCCCGGACCTGTCGAAGACCAGCCTGCGCCGGCTCGACGCCACGGCTCAGCGGAACTCCCTCGGGGTCGCACCGGCGTTGATTGCAGCGGCCGCGCTGGGTCTCATTGCCGCGATCTGGTGGGCGATGAGGACTGGAACGCCGGCGAACCCGACTACGGTCCTCGGGCAGGCCGAGGTACTGCACCTTTCCGTACCGCCCGCCGGGTCGGCAGCCGCCACGTCTGCGCCCGCGTCCCAGGCGCCGGTGAACGGAGGCTCCGCACCAGGCGCGAGCGCTGCCGCGACCGATTCGCTCCTGGCCTCGCTCCCGCACAAGCACCTGCTGCTCAATTTCGGCGGTGAGTGCTGGGCCGAGGTCTACGACGCGCGCGGCTGGCGCCTGTTCTTCGGATTCGGTCACGCGGGCACGACTCAGGAACTGAGCGGAGTGCCGCCGTTTCGCCTGGTGCTGGGCAATGTCGCGGCGGTCGCGGTCGCTCTCGAGGGCACTCCGGTGCAACTGCCGGCGGCGGCGCCTGGTGCGCGCCTGCGCGTCTCGCTCAAGGGCGATGGCGTCGTGGCCGGCGTGCACTGAGCGGCCCTGCGGTAAGCATCTTGATCAAGTCACTACAGGCCGTGCGCGGCATGAACGATGTGCTGCCCGGCCAGATCGCCGCCTGGCGGCATCTGGACCGCGTCCTGCGTGAGCTGCTGCACGACTACGGGTACGAGGAGCTGCGGGTGCCGGTCGTCGAGCACACCGAGCTCTTCAAGCGTTCGATCGGCGAATTCACCGACATCGTCGAAAAGGAGATGTACAGCTTCGAGGATTCCGGCGGCGACAGCCTCTCGCTGCGCCCCGAAGCCACGGCCGGCATCGTGCGCGCCGTGATCGCGAACGGGCTGCTGCGCGGTGCACGCCTGAAATTGTGGACGGCCGGCCCGATGTTCCGCCATGAGCGCCCGCAGAAAGGCCGCTTCCGGGAGTTCTACCAGTTCAGCGTGGAGGCCATCGGCTACGCCGGTCCGGATATCGACGCGGAGCTGATCGCGCTGGGGGCGCGGCTGTGGCGCCGGCTCGGGATCACGCGCGTGCGCCTGCTGCTCAATTCCCTGGGCAGCGGTGCGGCACGCCAGGGCTATCGGGCGGCGTTGCGGACCTATTTCGAGGCGCATGCGTCGCTGCTCGATGCAGACAGCGTGCGGCGCCTGCCGGTCAATCCGCTGCGCATTCTGGACAGCAAGAATCCGGCGATGCAGGCGCTGATCCAGGGCGCCCCGGTCCTCAGCGACCATCTCGACGAGGAATCGCGGGCGCATTTCTCGCAGCTGCGCGCGATGCTCGATGCCGTGCAGATCCCGTACACGATCAATCCGCGCCTGGTGCGCGGACTCGACTATTATTCGCACACGGTATTCGAGTGGGTCACCGACGCACTGGGGGCGCAGGACGCGATTTGCGCGGGCGGCCGCTACGACGGGCTGATCGCCCAGCTCGGGGGCGAGGCGACCCCCGCCATCGGTTTCGCATTGGGCCAGGAACGGGTGGTTGACCTGATCACCCAGGCCGGTACGGCCGCGGTGGCAGCGGCGCCAGCCGTGTATGTGATCGCCAGCGGGACGCGCGCCGAGGCGGCGGCCCTGCCACTGGCGGAAGCCCTGCGGGAGGCGCTGCCCGGACAGGGGGTACAGATGAACCTCGGGGGTGGCAATTACAAGGCACAGTTCCGACGTGCGGACCGGAGCGGCTCCTGCCTGGCGCTGATCCTGGGTGACGCGGAACTCGATCGCGGCGTGGTGGCGTTGAAACCATTGCGCCGCGAGGCCGGTCAGATCGAATGCCCGCCCGCGGAACTGGCGGCGCGGGTGCGAGGGATGCTGCAGGAGGAATCGTGGACGACTATCTGAATGAACAGGAACAGTGGGACTTCGTGCGCGGCTGGTTGCGCGAGAACGGCCCCTGGCTGGTGGCCGGCGTGGCGCTGGCCGCCTTCGGCGTGTGGGGCTGGAAGGCCTGGAAGGCGCGCCAGGAGACCCGCCTCGTCGAAGCGAGCGGGCAGTACGAACAGCTGGTGGCAGCCTTCGCGAAGAACGACATGCCCACCGTCACCTCACTGGCCGACAAGCTGGCCGCGCAATACCCGCGCACCGGCTACGCCGAGCACGGCCAGCTCACCGCCGCACGGCTCGAGGTCGAGAACAACCAGATACCCGCGGCGCTCGCGCGGTTGCAAAGGATCATGGCCGCCACGGCGGATCACGAACTGGCGCTGTTGGTGCGGCTGCGAATCGCGCGTCTGCAGATCGACCAGGGCAAGCCCGACGAGGCGCTGGCCACGCTGGCGGCGGCAGAGCCGGGCGCCTTTGCCGGTCGCTACGCGGAGGTGCGCGGCGATGCCCTGTGGGCCAAAGGCGATCACCCCGCTGCGCGCCTGGCCTACCGCGAAGCGCAGGCGGCGCTCGCTGGCGCGCCTGGTGGGGATATGCTGGCGCTCAAAATCGGGGCCCCATGATTGCGCGCAATGCGGTTCTGATTGCCGCCGTCGCCATTCTGGGCGCACTGGGCGGCTGTTCGCATTCGAAGTCCAAGGTCAAGCCCGACAAGCCGACCGCGCTCGTGCCGATCAAGGCCCAGTTCGAGCCGCGGCGCGTGTGGAGCGCCAGCACGGGCACGGCAGAGCCCAAGTTGCGCCTCGGCCTCTCCCCGGCTATCGACGGCAATCGCGTCTATGGCGCCGGTGCGCGCGGCGACGTCCTGGCGCTCGATCTGGCCACGGGCCATCAACTGTGGCGGCGTCACTTCAAGCTCACGTTCTCCGCCGGACCAGGGGCGGGCAGCGGCCTGGTGCTCATCGGCACCAGCGGTGGCACGATGCTCGCGCTGGGCGCCGATGACGGTGCCGAGCGCTGGCGCGTCCAGCTCAATTCGGAGCTGCTGGCCGCACCGGCCATCGCCGGCGACCTGGTGGTCGTGCGCACCGTGGACGGGAAGCTCTACGGGCTGAACGCGAAGGATGGCCAGCAGCGCTGGATTGCGGATCAGCAGGTGCCGCGGCTCTCGCTGCGCGGTACGAGCGCCCCGATCATCACGGGCGAGCTGGCGATTTCCGGCTTCGACAATGGCCGGCTCATGGCGGTTTCCCTGGCCAGCGGCAACACCGCCTGGGATGTGGCCGTGGGGCAGTCGCGCGGCAGCAGCGAGCTGCAGCGGCTGATCGACATTGACTCCCCACCCGTCGTCGACGGCGACGATCTGTTCGCGATCGCCTTTCAGGGCCGAGCGGTCCGCTTGACGCGCGATACCGGACACGAGATCTGGTCACACGAAATCTCCAGCTACCGTGGGCTGACCGCCGACGCCTTCGGGGTCTACGTGTCGACCGCGGAAGGCGCGGTGGTCCGGCTCGATCGCGCCAGCGGCGCCGAGCGCTGGCGCCAGGAAGGGTTGCTGCGCCGCTCGATCACCGCGCCGGTCATCCAGGGCAACAGCGTCGTGGTCGCGGACATCGAGGGCGTGATCCACTGGCTGAGCATGGAGAATGGCTCGTTCCGGGCGCGTGCCAAGAGTGGAGCGCGGGTCAGCACGGCGCTGCTGGTGAGCGCTCAGCTGCTCGTAGTGCAGACCGACAAGGGAGTGATCGAGGCCTGGCGCACGCCGGGAGGCTAGATCCATGCTCCCGGTGGTGGCCATCGTGGGGCGGCCCAATGTGGGCAAATCCACGTTGTTCAACGCGCTGACGCGAACACGCGATGCGATCACCGCCGACGTTCCGGGCGTCACGCGCGACCGGCAGTACGGCTATGCGCGCGTCGGCACCGTGCCCTGCGTGCTCATCGACACCGGCGGGCTGATCGACAGGCCCAGTGGGATCGCGCTGCAGATGCGCGTGCAGACCGAAAAGGCCGTCGCCGAGAGCGATCGCATCATTTTTCTGGCGGATGCGCGCGCCGGGCTCACCGCGCAGGATCGCCAGATTGCCGACGAGCTGCGGCGCGCGGGCAAGCCGGTCACGCTGGCGATCAACAAGGCCGAGGGTCTGGACGCGGACCTGGTGGCCGCCGACTTCCAGATACTGGGGATCGGCGCACCGCAGTCGATTTCGGCCGTGCACGGCCAGGGTTGCCGCGAACTCATCGATACGGTGCTGGAGGGCCTGAGCCCCGGCCCCGGCCCGGCCGATGACACCAGCGCCATCCGCGTCGCGATCATCGGCCGCCCGAACGTCGGCAAGTCGACCCTCGTCAATCGCCTGCTGGGCGAGGAGCGCGTCATCGCCGGTGCTGAGCCCGGCACCACCCGCGATTCGATCATGGTGCCCTTCCAGCGCGACGGACGTGACTTCCTGCTGGTCGACACCGCCGGCCTGCGCCGCCGCTCGAAAGTCGAGGATGCCATCGAGCGCGCCAGCGTGGCGCGCACCCTGCAGGCCATTGCCGAATCGCATGCGGTCGTCATGGTGCTCGACGCGCATGACAATATCGGCGAGCAGGACGCCAGCGTACTGGGCCAGGCGCTCGAGCGCGGACGCGTGCTGCTGATTGCGATCAACAAGTGGGACGGGATCGCCCCCGAACAGCGCGAAGAGATTTGCCGGCAGCTGTCCCTGAAGCTCGATTTCGTGCCCTTCGCGCCCCAGCATTTCATCTCCGCCCGGCACGGGACCGGAGTGGGCGAGCTGGCGCGCGATCTGGTCCGTGGCTACGACGCCGCGATGCGCGCGATGGCGACTCCGGCGCTCACAAAAGTACTCGAGAAGGCCATCGAGGCACACCAGCCGCCGCTGGTGAAGGGCCGGCGCATCAAGCTGCGTTATGCACACCAGGGCGGGCGCAATCCCCCGCGCATCATTATTCACGGCAACCAGACGGTGTCGGTGCCGGAAGCCTACCGGCGCTATCTTGCCAATGTGTATCGCGAGGCCTTCGATCTGTACGCGACGCCGGTCGCGGTGGATTTCCGCACCGATGCCAACCCCTACGACCGGCTCAAGGCCGGGAAGCGCCGGGCTCGGCCCGCAGGAACAATGCCGGGTCGACGAAGGCGCGGTTGAGCGCCACGCCGAAGTGCAGGTGCGGGCCCGTGACGCGGCCGGTGGCGCCCACCGTGCCGAGCGCAGTTCCGCTGGCCACCTGCTCGCCCGGGTGCACGCTGATGGTCGCCAGGTGGCAGTACATGCTGATCAATCCGGAGCCGTGATCGACGAGCACCGTGTTGCCGTTGAAGAAATAGTCGCCCACGTCGATG
Organism: Steroidobacteraceae bacterium; assembly: GCA_036394255.1. Lineage (GTDB taxonomy): Bacteria > Pseudomonadota > Gammaproteobacteria > Steroidobacterales > Steroidobacteraceae > FEN-1191. The sequence continues at coordinate 5,042 of DASWFL010000090.1, read as the reverse complement.
ACGACGCCGTCCGCTGCGGCGCGCACGGCCGTGCCCAGTGGCGCGCTAATGTCCATGCCGCTGTGCGGATCGCGTGCTTCACCGTTGAAGATGCGCCGCAGCCCGAAGGAGCTGGATCGCCTGCCCGCCACGGGCGCGCGCAGCCGCAGCGTTGCAGGTAGCCGCGGCGAGAAAGTGGCCAGGGCCGCCTGGATGTGCTCGCGCTCGCCGGTCACGCGCTGCAGATCGGCTGCCGAGAGCTCGACCTGCGCCGGCGGCACCTTCAGCCGCTGCGTGCGGTAGTAGGCCGGCCGGACCCTGAACGTCAGCCCGGTCGACGGCGTTGCTGCATCCCCGAGCTCGATTGCGGCGTCGCCGGGTTGTTGCGACAGGGGAATGCCGACGATGGCGAGCCAGGCGTCGCCGCGCTGCAGAACCATGACCGGCGCCGCGCCGAAGCGGGCGAGGGGCGGGGAAGTGGTGCTATCCGTTTCCGGTGATGGCGTTACATGTAACGGCGTTACATGTAACGGGGCGAGCTGCAACACCACAACGCCTCCGGGCACAGCCCGGCTCAACGGCAGTGTCGGCGCGGAAGCCGGAGTTTCCCCGGCTGAGGCCACTGCGATCGAGGCGCCCAGCACATTCACCAGCAGCGCCGGCCAGCCTTTCCTCAAGTCTCGCGCCTCGCGGTGACGAGGGCGCCAATGATTCCGTCGGCGAAGCGCGCCTCGATATCCTCGCCCACCTGCAGCTCCGCGGCGCGACGAATGGGACCGCCATCGATGGCGCGCGCGATGATGGCGAAACCGCGCTCCAGCGGCGCCAGCGGGCTGACGGCGTTCAGGGCGCGCTTCGCCAGTTCCAGGCGCGAGCCGATCTGGCGCAGCTGTCCGCTGAGCGCGCGACGCAGGCGCAGCTCGAGCTCATCGACACGCTGTGCGTGCTGGCGCAGCCGGACGCCCGGATGCGCGCGCTGCAGCCGTTCACGCTGGGCACGCAGCTGGGCGCCGCTTTCCTGGAGCTGGCGGCGCACGGCATTCCCAAATCGCGCCGCCAGCTGCGCGAGGCGCTGCAGCCAGACACGACGGTCCGGCACGACCAGCTGGGCCGCAGCGGTGGGCGTCGGCGCGCGCAGGTCCGCCACAAAGTCAGCGATCGTGACGTCGGACTCATGGCCGATGCCGGCCACCACAGGGATGGCGCAGCGCGCCAGCGCGCGGGCCACCCGCTCGTCGTTGAAGGCCCACAGGTCCTCGAGCGAACCGCCGCCGCGCGCCAGGATCAGCACCTGGCATTCGGCGCGCTCGCTCGCCAGGTCCAGTGCCGCAACGATGGCCGGGGCTGCGGCGGCCCCCTGCACGGGCACGGGATAGATCAGCACGCCGGAGGCGGGAAAGCGGTCGGCCAGCACACGCAGGATGTCACGCAGGGCGGCACCGGTGGGGGAGGTGATCACGCCGACGCGCGCCGGAGCCGCCGGCAGGCTCCGCTTGCGCTCGACGGCAAAGAGGCCTTCGGCGCCCAGCCGTGCGCGCAGCTGCTCGAAGGCGAGTTGCAGGGCGCCGGTCCCCGCATCCTCGAGCTGCTCGACCAGCAGCTGGAAATCACCGCGCGCTTCGTAGAGGCTCACCCGCCCGCGCGCCATCACGAGCTGCCCTTCGCGCAGCGTGAAGGGCGCGAGGGTATTGCGCTGGCGAAACATGGCGCAGCGCAGCTGCGCGTCGCGATCCTTGAGGGAGAAATACCAGTGGCCCGAGCCCGGGCGCGAGAAGTTCGAGACCTCGCCCTGCACCCAGATCGTCCCCAGTCCGGATTCCAGCAGCATCCGCGCCTCGCGATTGAGGCGCGCCACGCTATACACGTCTCGAATCGTGGGGTCGGCCGCCGCGCGCATGGGGCATTTTAACCTTAATTGCAGAATCCGAAGCGGTTCTGGTTTACCCGCGAGCCGGCGGTGAGTACAATGGCGCGCTTCTTTCTGGGACGCCCACGCATGCGAATTCTCGAGGAAGCACTCACCTTCGATGACGTCCTGCTGGTGCCCGCGCGCTCCGATGTGCTGCCGCGTGAGGTTGACCTGTCGACCCAGCTCACGCGCCGGATCCGCATCGGCCTGCCGGTCATCTCGGCCGCCATGGACACCGTCACCGAGGCGCGCCTCGCCATCACCATGGCGCAGGAAGGTGGCATGGGCGTTATCCACAAGAACATGCCCATCGAGGCGCAGGCGCGCCAGGTCATGCACGTCAAGAAGTTCGAGAGCGGCGTCATCGCCGATCCGATCACCGTCTCGCCCGATGCCACCATCCGCCAGGTGATCGAACTGACGCGTGCGCGCGGCATTTCTGGCGTGCCGGTCGTGAGCGGCAGCAAGGTCGTGGGCATCGTCACGCACCGCGATCTGCGCTTCGAGCGCCAGCTCGACGCGCCGGTGTCGACGGTCATGACGCCCAAGGCCCGGCTGGTCACGGTGCGCGAGGGCGCGCCCAAGGATGAAGTGCAGCACCTGCTGCACAAGCATCGCATCGAGAAGGTGCTGGTGGTGGGCGCCGGCGACGAGCTGCGCGGCATGATCACGGTCAAGGATTTCCAGAAGGCCACGGAGTTTCCGCGGGCCAGCAAGGATGGCACCGGCCGCCTGCGCGTCGGTGCCGCCGTCGGCACCGCTCCCGACACGCTCGATCGTGTCGCCGCATTGCGCGAGGCCAGTGTCGATGTCATCGTCGTGGACACTTCCCACGGTCATTCGCGCGGCGTGCTCGAGATGATCGCGCGACTGAAGGGCAGGTGGGGCGACCTCGAAATCGTGGCGGGCAACATCGTTACGCGCGAAGGGGCGCTCGATCTGGTGAGCGCGGGCGCCGATGGAGTCAAGGTCGGCATCGGCCCCGGCTCCATCTGCACCACGCGCGTGGTGGCCGGGGTTGGGGTGCCGCAGATCACGGCGGTCGCCAATGTCGCCGAGGCACTGGCGGCCAAGGGCGTGCCGCTCATCGCCGACGGCGGCATCCGATATTCTGGCGATCTGGCCAAGGCGATCGCCGCAGGCGCGCATGCGGTCATGATCGGCGGGCTGTTTGCCGGCACCGAAGAATCGCCCGGCGACGTCGAGCTCTACCAGGGCGCTTCCTACAAGTCCTACCGCGGCATGGGTTCGCTCGGCGCGATGGCCGACAAGCATGGCTCGGCGGACCGCTACTTCCAGGACACGAGCAGTGAGCTCGAGAAGCTCGTGCCCGAGGGCATCGAGGGGCGCGTGCCCTACAAAGGTAGCCTGGTGGCCATCCTGTTCCAGCTCGCCGGCGGCCTGCGCGCCGCGATGGGGTACACCGGCAGCAGCGACATCGAGCAGATGCGCACCCGCCCGGTGTTCGTGCGCATCACCAGCGCCGGTGTGCGCGAGAGCCACGTGCATGACGTCGCGATCACCAAGGAGGCGCCCAATTATCGCGCCTCCTGAGCGGGTTGCCGCCGCCGGCGCGTGCGCCGCGGATATTCATGCTGACCGCGTCCTGATCGTCGACTTTGGCTCACAGTACACGCAACTGATCGCGCGCCGGGTGCGGGAACTCGGTGTCTACTGCGAGATCCATCCCTGGGACATGGCCGAGGCCTCAGTACGCGCCTTTGGCGCGCGCGGCGTGATTCTGTCCGGCGGCCCTGAATCGGTCACGGCCAAGGATGCACCGGCCGCGCCTGCCGCGGTGTTCGAGCTCGGTGTGCCGGTGCTGGGGATCTGCTACGGGATGCACACCATGGCCGCGCAGCTCGGCGGCCGCGTGGTGCCCGGGGAAGTCCGGGAATTCGGCTACGCCGAGATTCGCGCCCGTGGCCACTCGGCCCTCCTGCGTGACATCGAGGATCGGGTCAACGCCGAAGGGCACGGCCTGCTCGATGTCTGGATGAGCCATGGCGATCGCGTCGTGAAACTGCCCCCGGGCTTCCAGGCGATCGCCGCGACGGAGGACGTGCCCATCGGCGGCATGGCCGACGAAGCGCGGCGCTTCTACGCGCTGCAATTCCATCCCGAAGTGACGCACACCACCCAGGGCGCGCGCATCTACGCCCGTTTCCTGCACGAGATCTGCGGCTGCGCCAACGCCTGGACGGCCGGCAACATCATCGAGGATGCGATCGCGCGGGTGCGCGCGCAGGTCGGGTCCGGTCGCGTGCTGCTCGGCCTTTCCGGGGGCGTGGACTCTTCGGTGGTCGCGGCGCTGCTGCACCGGGCGATCGGCGCGCAGCTGACCTGCGTGTTCGTTGATCACGGCCTCCTGCGGCTCGGCGAAGGCGATGCCGTGATGGACGTGTTTGCGAAACACCTGGGCGTCAAGGTGGTCCGGGTCAATGCCGGCGAACGCTACTTCGCGGCGCTGCGTGGAATTACTGACCCGGAGGCCAAGCGCAAGCTCATCGGCAGCCTGTTCATAGAGATCTTCGAGGCCGAGGCCGCGAAGATCAGCGGCGTCGATTTTCTCGCCCAGGGCACGATTTATCCGGACGTCATCGAGTCGGCCGGCGCCGGCACGGGCAAGGCGCACGTGATCAAGAGCCATCACAACGTCGGCGGCCTGCCGGAGCGCATGAAGCTCAAGTTGGTCGAACCGTTGCGCGAGCTGTTCAAGGACGAGGTGCGCCGCATTGGCATCGAGCTCGGGCTCCCCGCAGCAATGGTGCAGCGCCACCCGTTTCCGGGGCCCGGCCTCGGCGTGCGCATCCTCGGCGAGATTACCCCCCAGGCGGCTGAGACGCTGCGACTGGCCGATCACATCTTCATCGAGGAACTGCGCCGGGCAGGCTGGTACGAGAAGACCAGCCAGGCCTTTGCGGTATTCCTGCCGGTCAAGAGCGTTGGCGTCGCCGGTGATGGACGGCGCCACGATCCGGTGGTGGCGCTGCGCGCCGTGGAGACGGTCGATTTCATGACTGCCCGCTGGGCTCATCTGCCCTACGAGCTGCTCGACGTGTGCGCGCGGCGTATCGTCAACGAAGTACCTGGTATTTCACGCGTCGTCTATGACATTTCGGGCAAGCCGCCCGCGACGATCGAGTGGGAGTGA
>DASWFL010000089.1:0-10448 GCA_036394255.1 Steroidobacteraceae bacterium | reverse complement strand
ACGGGCTGGCGCAGCACCACGATGCGCTTGTCGGCCTGGTGACCCGGGATGACCTCCCCGTAGACGCGGCGCGCCTCTTCGGAAAACCACTCGATGTAGGCGGCCGCGTAGGCGATTTCGCCCATGGCCTCGGCCAGGGGCTTGCCCTGTTCGGCGGTCATCAGGGTCGCCAGGTCCTGCTGGTTGGCCATCATCAGGTCGAACCAGCGCCGCAGGATCACGGCACGCTGTTTCGCAGTCTGCGCGGCCCAGGCCGGAAAGGCAGCCGCCGCCGCCTCGATCGCGCCGCGTGTGGCCGCGGCGTCGAGTTGCGGCACGGTGCCGAGCGTCGCACCGGTGGCGGGGTTGATCACGGGCAGGGTGCGCCCGTCCGCCGCGTCGCGCCACTGGCCGCCGACGTAGCATTGGTGGCGCAACAGCTTGGGGTCCGTCAATTGCATAAACCGCTCAACCTATGTGCTGCCGGAGGAAATCCTGCGTGCGCTGCCAGGCGAGCGCCGCGCTCGCGGCATCGTAGGCGGCGCGCGCGCTGCAGTTGAAGCCGTGATCGGCCGGATAAAGATGATAGCTGCCTTCCGGGTAGGCCGCGCGCACGCGTTCGAGCTGCGCCGCCGGGATCGACGCGTCACGCTCGCCGAAGTGAAACAGCATCGGGCAGGCCGGCACGCGCTCGAGTTTTTCCCACAGGCGGCTGGCGTAATAGCCCACGGCCGCCTGCACGGGCAGCGTGCCGGCGCCGATCCAGGCCTGCTGTCCGCCCCAGCAGTAGCCCACCAGCACCACGCGTCCGGCATGGCGCACGACGTTGACGGCGGCCGCGATGTCGAGCATGGCCTTCGCTTCGTCGAGCTGCAGCCTGAATCCGCGCGCCCGTTCGACTTCCTGCGCGCTGTAGCCCAGCTCGAGATTGCGCCCGATGCGGTCGTACAGGGCCGGCGCCATGGTCAGATAGCCGGCGGCCGCGTACTGTTCGGCCACCGAGCGGATGTGTTCATTGACGCCGAAGATCTCCTGCAGGACGACCACTGCGCCGCGCGGCGTGCCCGCGGCGGGCGCAAGATAGGCGGCGAACTGGTGCCCGTCGCGCGCCATCAGGGTCTCCCAGCGCGCGGTCCCCTGCGATTTCATCACCGGCCCAGCCAGGCCTCGGCCTCGATCTCCACCAGCATTTCCGGGGCGATCAGGCGGCTGACCTCGACCATGGAGGTGGCCGGGCGGATCTCGCCGAAAACGGCGCCGTGCGCGCGGCCGATCTCCTCCCAGTCCGCGATATTGAGGACGTAGATGCGCGTGCGCACGACCTGCGCGAGCGTGGCTCCCGCCCTGGCCAGGGCGGCCTCGATATTGGACAGGGTCTGGCGGGTCTGCGCACCCGCGTCATGGAGGCCGACGATCTGCCCGTCGGCACCGGTCGCGGTCGTGCCCGAGACGTGCACGTAGTCACCGGCCCGCACCGCGCGCGAATAGCCGACGATCGGCTCCCAGGCGGTGCCGCTGCCGAAGTTCTGACGTGGCATCAGGGCCGCTCGACGATGGCGGTCACGCCCATGCCGCCGGCCGTGCAGACCGAAATCAGTCCGCGCCTGGCGCGCGCATCGTTGGCGAGCAGCTTGGCGAGCGCGGCGAGGATGCGCCCGCCGGTCGCGGCGAAGGGATGGCCGAGCGCGACGCTGCCGCCCTTGACGTTGATCCTGGACGGTTCGATGGAGCCCAGGGCCGCGCTGCGCCCGAGCCGCTCGCGGCAGAATTCCGGCGATTCCCAGGCCTTCAGCGTGCACAGCATCTGCGCGGCGAAGGCCTCGTGCAGCTCGTAGTAGTCGAAATCCTGCAGCGCGAGCTGCGTGTCGCTGAGCATGGCCGAGGCGGCGTAGGCCGGGGCCATCAACAGGCCTTCGTGACCGGAGGCGAAATCCACGGCCCAGGTCTTCCCGGCCCGCAGGTAGGCCAGCACCGGCAGCTGCCGCGCGCGCGCCCAGTCCTCGGAAGCGAGCAGCACGGCGGCCGCGCCATCGGTCAGCGGCGTGCTGTTGCCGGCGGTCAGCGTCCCCTTGCCATCGGTGCGAAATACCGGCCGCAGCGTGGCCAGCTTCTCCACCGTCGTATCGGGCCGCACATTGTTGTCGCGCTGCAATCCGGCGTGCGGCACGACCAGGTCCGCGTAGAAGCCTTCCTTCCAGGCGGCCGCCGCCTTCAGGTGGCTCTCACAGGCCACGCGGTCCTGTTCCGCGCGGGAAATATTCCAGGTGCTGGCCATCAGCTCGCAGGCCTGTCCCATCGACAGGCCGGTGCGCGGCTCGATCACACCGGGCAGGACCGGCTTGAGGTCGCGCGGGCGCAGTCCGAGCCAGGGCGAGAGGCGCTGTCCGAAGCTGCGGCCACGGAAGCTCTTGAGCAGGAGCCTGCGGTAGGAGTCCGGGTAGACGACCGGCGGGTCGCTGACGGTGTCCACGCCGCAGCCGATGCCCGCATCGATCTGCCCCAGGGCGATCTTGTTGGCGATCAGGATCGCCGCCTCGAGCCCCGTCCCGCAGGCGCGCTGGATGTCCAGGCCCGGAGTCTGCGGATCGAGCTCGGTGGACATCAGCGATTCGCGCACCAGGTTGAAATCCTTGGAATGCTTGATGACCGCGCCGCCGATCACATCGCCCAGGCGTTCGCCGCCCAGCTTGTAGCGCTTGACCAGGCCGTGCAGCGCGCCGGTGAGCAGGTCCTGGTTGCTCCGGCCCGCATAGGCACCGTGGGAGCGCGCGAAGGGGATGCGGATGCCGCCGACGATGGCGACACGCCGGGGAGCAGTACCGATGAGCATGGGGCCTCCTGCTGGAATGCGCCCGCGCCGGCCGCGGCGCAGGTCGCGTAGGATGCCAGCTTGCGGCCGGTTCTGCACGGGGCCCGCGGGCCGGCAGGGCCTGCGGGGCCAGCGGGCCTGCGGGGCCTGCGGGGCCGAAGGGGCAGCGGATTGCCGAAGCGATGCGCCGCCGGGCAAGATGCCCCGCTCCCCGAGGCGGGAGCGGTGGTCTACTGAAGCTAAGTGCCGAACGGCAGGGGAGTGAGGGGATGGCGCGTGCGGTAGTAGACCGCGTCTTCGAACGACGCCTGGCCGCGCTGGTCAATGCCCGCGAGCGCGGCGCGCTTTCCGGTGGCCGCCGCGGCCTGGAGCGCGAGGGACTGCGCGTCACGCCCGCCGGGCGCGTCTCAGCGCTTGCGCACCCGCGCGCGCTCGGCTCGGCGCTGTGCAACCCCCACATCACCACCGATTTTTCCGAGGCGCTGCTCGAGCTGGTCTCGCCGACCTTCACGGACAATGCCTCGCTGGTGACATACCTGGGTGACCTGCACCACTTCGTCGCGCGCCTGCTCGGCGAGGAACTGCTGTGGGCGGCCTCCATGCCCGGGGAAATCGCCGGTGACGCCGAGGTGCCGATCGCGCGCTACGGGCGCTCGCATCGCGGGCAGTTCAAGGAAGTGTACCGGCGCGGCCTGCAGACCCGCTATGGCGCGATCATGCAGGCGATCGCCGGCGCGCATTTCAACTATTCCTTTCCCGAGAGCTTCTGGCCGCTGTGGGCCGAGCTGCTGGAGGTGCGGCAGGCCGACACGGACTTCATCTCGGCGCGCTATTTCGACCTGCTGCGCAACTACCGGCGCCACGGCTGGCTGGCCCTCTACCTGTTCGGGGTCTCCCCGGCGATGTGCGCGAGCTTCATGCAGGAGCGGAGCGATCCGGAGTTGCGGCCGCTCGGCCGAGGCACCCTGCACCTGCCGCACGCGACTTCGCTCCGCATGAGCGATCTGGGTTACCGCAATCGCAACCAGGCCGCCGTGAGCGTCTCGGTCAATGCGCTCAGCGAGTACCTGCACGACATCAGCAGTGCGACGCACACCGTGCATCCGCCCTTTGCCGCGCTCGGCGTGCGCGTGGCCGGTGAGTACCGGCAGCTCAATGCCAACATCCTGCAGATCGAGAATGAGTACTACAGCAATATCCGGCCCAAGCGCGCGCCGCGCACGCTGGAGAGCACCGGCCGCGCGCTGGCCCGCGCGGGGGTCGAGTACGTCGAGTTGCGCGCGCTGGACCTGTGCATCTTCGAGCCGATCGGCATCTGCGCCGACGAAATGCACTTCATGGAGGCCTTCGCGGCGCTGTGCCTGCTGCGCGGCAGCGAGCCCCTCGGTGCCAGCGAGCAGGAGCAGCTCGAGCGCAACCACCTGCTGGTGGCGCGGCGTGGGCGCGCGCCCGGCCTGCTGCTGGAACGCGCGGGTGGTACCGTGCCGCTGCGGGACTGGGCGGCAGCGCTGCTCGATGAGCTCACGGGGATCTGCGAGCTCCTGGACGCGGGCGAGGCGGAGCGCCCCTACAGCGAGGCCCTGCTGCGCCAGCGCGACAAGCTGGCCGAACCGGCGCTCACGCCCTCGGCGCGCCTGCTGCGCGAGCTGCACAGTGCGGGTGTCGGCCATGCGGAATACACGCGCACCCTCTCCGCGCAGCACCGCGCGCGCCTGCTCGACCCGGCCGGTCACGATCCGATCGCGCTGGCAGCCTTCTCCGCCGAGGCGGCCGAATCGCTCCGCGCGCAGGAGCTCGAGCAATCGGCGGATCGCGGCAGCTTCGAAGAGTACCTGGCCCGCGCCCTGGGCCCGGGTTTTGCATGAGCGCTGCGGCATGAGCCCGCCGTTCCGCCGGATCCTGATCGCCAATCGCGGCGAGATCGCCATACGCGTGATGCGCGCCGCCAACGAGCTGGGCGCCGCGACCGTGGCGATCTACTCGCAGGAAGATCGCGTCTCCCTCCACCGCACCAAGGCCGACGAGGCCTACCTGGTCGGCGAGGGCAAGGGCCCGCTGCAGGCCTACCTCGACATCGAGGAAATCATCGCCATCGCCCAGCAGGCCCGGGCGGAGGCGATCCACCCCGGCTACGGATTCCTGTCCGAGAGTCCGGATTTCGCCGCAGCCTGCGCGCGCGCCGGCCTCGTCTTCATCGGTCCGGAGCCGGCGACGATGCGCACGCTGGGCAACAAGCTGGCCGCGCGCGATCTCGCCCTCGCCGCCGGCGTGCCGGTGATGCCGGCGACGCCGCCGCTGCCGGCGGACCTGCGCCAATGCCGGCAGCTCGCCACGGCGGTGGGCTACCCGGCGATGCTCAAGGCCAGCTGGGGCGGTGGCGGACGCGGCATGCGCATCGTCGAGCGCGAGTCGCAGCTCGCCGAACTGCTGCCGCTCGCGCGCGGCGAGTCCAGGGCGGCGTTTGGCAACGACGAGGTCTACCTGGAAAAGCTCGTGCAGCGGGCGCGGCACATCGAGGTGCAGATCCTCGGCGATCGCCACGGCGGCCTGGTGCATCTGTACGAGCGCGACTGCACCGTGCAGCGTCGCAACCAGAAGGTGGTCGAGCGGGCGCCGGCGGCCTTCCTGAGCGAGGCTGAGCGCGCGCAGCTGTGCACGGCCGCACTGCAGATCGGCCGCGCCGCCCGCTACTGCAATGCCGGCACCGTCGAGTTCCTGCAGGACGTCGCGACCGGCAGGTTTTATTTCATCGAAGTCAATCCGCGCATCCAGGTCGAGCACACCGTCACCGAGATGGTCACCGGGATCGACCTGGTCAAGGCGCAGATCCGCATCGCCGCCGGGGCGCGCATCGGCGAGGAGGCGAGCGGCGTGCCGCGGCAGGAGGAGATCCGCCTGGGTGCCTACGCCCTGCAGTGCCGCGTGACCACCGAGGATCCGGAGCACGATTTCGTGCCCGACTACGGCCGGCTCACCGCTTACCGGAGCCCGGCCGGATTCGGCGTGCGGCTCGATGCGGGCACTGCCTACGCCGGTGCGGTGATCACTCGCTCCTACGATTCGCTGCTGGTGAAGGTCACGACCTGGGCGCCGACGCCGGAGGAGGCGATCGCGCGCATGCATCGCGCCCTGTGGGAGTTCCGCATCCGCGGCGTCGTGACCAATCTGCGCTTCCTCGACCAGGTGATCACGCATCCGAAGTTCGTGCACGCCGACTACACGACGCGCTTCATCGACGAGACGCCGGAGCTGTTCGTGGCCCCCGCGCGGCGCGATCGCGCGACGCGCCTCCTGAGCTTCCTGGCCGAGACCGTGGTCAACGGCAACCCCGCGGTGCGCGGCCGGCCGGCACCGCTCCGGGTCGTGACGCCGCGCCTGCCGCGACTGCTGCCCACGCCGCCCCCGGCGGGCACCAAGCAGAAATTCGACGAGCTGGGTCCGCAGCGCTTCGCGGGCTGGATGCTGGAGCAGGAGCGCGTGCTGGTCACCGACACCACGATGCGCGATGCCCACCAGTCGCTCCTGGCCACGCGCCTGCGCAGCTACGACATGCTGCGCATCGCGCCCTACTACGCCCAGCTCTTGCCGCAGCTGTACTCGCTGGAATGCTGGGGCGGAGCCACCTTCGACGTGGCGATGCGCTTTCTCAAGGAGGACCCCTGGGAGCGCCTCGAACGGCTCCGTGAGGCGGTGCCCAACCTGCTGCTGCAGATGCTGCTGCGCTCGGCCAATGCCGTCGGCTACACGAACTACCCGGATAACACGCTGCGCTTTTTCGTGCGGCAGGCCGCGGCGACCGGCATCGATCTGTTCCGCATCTTCGATTCGCTCAACTGGGTCGAGAACATGCGCGTGGCGATCGATGCCGTGCTCGAATCGGGCAAGCTGTGCGAGGCCGCCATCTGCTACACCGGCAACCTGGCCAGCCCGCACGAGCGCAAGTACACGCTCGATTACTACCTGGAGCTGGCGCGCGCGCTCAAGGCCGCGGGCACGCACCTCATCGGCATCAAGGACATGGCGGGACTGTGCCAGCCGCAGAGCACCTACACGCTGGTCCGGGCTCTCAAGCAGGAAATCGGACTGCCGGTGCACTTCCATACGCACGACACCAGCGGCATCGGCGCCGCCAGCGTGTTCGCGGCCGTGGCCGCGGGCGCCGACGCCGTCGATGCGGCGATGGACGCGATGAGCGGGCTCACCTCGCAGCCGAACCTGGGATCCATCGCCACGGCGCTCCGCTACGGCGAGCGCGACCCGCAGCTCGATCCGGCCAGCCTGCGGGTCATTTCCCACTACTGGGAGCAGGTGCGCGCCTACTACGCGGCCTTCGAGAGCGACATCCGCTCCGGCACCTCCGATGTCTACGTGCACGGCATGCCCGGCGGGCAGTACACGAACCTGCGCGAGCAGGCGCGCGGCCTCGGCATCGACGACACGCGCTGGCCGGAGGTCGCGCAGGCCTACGCCGATGTCAACGAGATGTTCGGCGATATCATCAAGGTGACGCCGACCTCGAAGGTGGTCGGCGACCTGGCGATGTTCATGGTCAGCAGCGGCCTGAGCCGCCAGGACGTGCTGGACCCGGAAAATGCCGTGGCCTTTCCGTCCTCGGTTGAGCAGTTCTTCCACGGCGATCTGGGCCAGCCCTACGGTGGCTTTCCGCCCGCGCTGCAGGCCAAAGTGCTCAAGGGCAGGGCGCCGCTGACGAGGCGGCCCGGCGAGGCGCTGCCGGCGGCCGACCTGGCCGCGCTCCGCACCAGCGCGCAGGCCGGTGTCGGGCACGAGCTCAGCGACCGGCAGTTCGCCTCCTACCTGATGTACCCGCAGGTCTATACCGACTACGACGCCGAGCGCCGGCGCTTCGGCGACGTGGCCAAGCTCCCGACCATGGCCTTCTTCTACGGGATGGAGCCGGGCCAGGAGATCGGCATCGACCTGGAGCGCGGCAAGTCGCTGATCGTCCGCTACGTGACGCGCAGCGAGCCGCACGAGGACGGCACCCGCACGGTGTTCTTCGAGCTCAACGGCCAGCCGCGCGCGGTGCGCGTCCTGGATCGCACCGCGACGCCGACGCGTGCGCCGCAGCGCAAGATCGAGGAGGGCAATCCGCGCCACATCGGCGCGCCCATGCCGGGCACGGTGGCGACGGTCGCCGTGGTGGTCGGGCAGAAAATCGCCCGGGGCGAGGTGGTGGTGACGCTCGAGGCGATGAAAATGCAGGCCGCGGTGCGCGCCGAAGTCGACGGCCAGGTGAGCGAGGTGCTGGTGCGCGTGTCCACCCAGGTGGACGCGAAGGATCTGCTGGTGGTGCTGGCCTGAGGGTCCGGGCCTGAGGGCCCTGACCTGGCGGTCCGGGCCCGCGGCCGCGGCGCGGATCGGTGCGGACTATTTGTCGTAGCGGATCGCCAGCTGCCACTGGCGCTCGCGCAGGGTGAGCGGATCGCCGGTGAATACTCGCTGCGCGACGGTGCTGTCGGCCTGGATGCCTTCGAGCACCGCGCTCCAGTGTTCGCCCAGCTGGCGTGCGCCCGCGAGCGTCCAGGCGTGGCCGTCATCACCCAGGTAGAAACCGATGTACTGGATGAAGTTGCTCGCGGTCTGCTGGCTGTTGAAGCGGTCGTAGCGCGCGGAATAGCGCATCGGGCCCTGCTTCCAGCTGGCCAGCAGGAATTCGGAGTGGAAACTCCAGGCGTTCGGCGGCACTGCGACGTCGTCGTAGGTGCGCCCGTGCAGCCACTGCGTGATCAGCGTCCAGTCGGGCGTGGGCGTCCAGCGCAGGCCCACACTATCGAAATAGGTCTTCCAGGGGTCATCCTGGATCCTGGGGTCGTCGGGACTGAGTCGGACGCGGTTGTCGTAGTGGAGGAGCCGTGCTTCCAGCAGGCCGCGATAGTTCGCCGCGGCGCCGGCATAGTAGCCGGCGCGTTTGTCCAGGTCGTCGAAGAACAGGGTGCGTTGCGGCAGTGGCTGGCCGCCATTGGCGAAACGGCCGAAGAGCGTGCTCTGCCGGTCATGCAGGCCCCAGCCGCGCGAAGCCAGCACCGTGCCCGCGGTATCGTTCCAGCCGAATGCGGCGGCGTTGAGCGTGAGGTCGAAGGCGTGGCCCCGGCTCCGCCCCAGAAACTCGAGGCTGTACTCGGCGCCGATGGTGCGCAACTCCTCCCCGACCCAGGCATTGATGGCCGAGTAGGACAAGGTGTACGGCGAGCGCCAGCCGCGCATGCGATTCTCGAGCGAGATCTCGGGATAAAACGCGCCGACCTTCAGGCGCGAGCGCCAGGCCGAAGCGGGAAGCGGCCGCCATTCCGCGTACAGTTCGGTCAGATCGAGCGGATTCACGTCGTGGTCACCGTAGGCGACCGCCTCCGCGGTGAGCCGCAGAGTCGGCGTCAGGTCCACGCGGTAACCCAGGCGCAGATAACCGAGTCGCAGGCCGTCATCCGCTGCGTCGTAGCGCAACTTGCCGAGGCCGCCCTCGAGCCGCGAGTTGCTCGCATTGCTGCTCACGGCGCGCACATCGACGCTGAGGTCGAGCTCATAGGCATCGGCCGCGCCTGCCAGCAGCAGCACGCCACCGGCACAGGCGCGGATCAGTAGTCTTCCCATTTCTTGTCCGCCCCGTTGAGTAGCGATGGCGGCCGCAGCGGCCGCTTGAGGCGGAAGCTCGCCACGCCCGTCGCTCCGTCGGCAAGGTTCAGGCGCTGTTGCAGCTCCGGGCCCGATTCGTTGAGGAGCGCATGCCAGAGGCGCACGGTGTAGTCCCCCGGGGCCAGGTCGTGGAGCTGAAGGGTACCGTCCGCGCCGGTGCGCCCATACCAGGGCGAGTCGGTGACGTAGATGTAGCCGAGCATGCTGTCGTGAATGTTGCACCCCAGCGTAACCAGCCCGGGCTTGTCGAACAGGACGGGGGCGTGCGACTTGCCGGCGTAGAGCGCGAGCTGAAAAGTCTTCGCGGTCGAAAAGGAATAGACTTGGTGGCGGACCTGATCGCTGTTGGGAAAATCGACGGCCGTGCCGGTCTGCACGACCAGCACGCCCGGCACGAACATCAGGTTGCGCTGGTCCATGACGCCTTTCAGACCGGGCCGCAGCGGCGGGCCGCCGCGCGCGGGCTCGGCGATGATGATCGCATCCCGCAGCGGTGTGCCCGCAGCGCTCAGGACCGTGACCGAGAGCCCCGATGCGGCATGCAGGGGTTCCGCCACGGCCAGAACCGTGCAAGCCGTCACACATGTGACGAGGAATGCGCCCCTACTATCCATAGTCCGGACAGATAGAGCGCCTAAAATTGGCCAGCTTCAAGAACCGACTGCTCATTCTGATCGTCTCCCTGATGGCGCTGGCGCAGGGTGTGACGATCGTGCTCGCGCTGGCCTCGATCCGCAACGCCGTGCGCGCCGATTCAGCCCGCCAGCTCACCGCCACCCGCGCGATGCTCGACAACACCTTCGCCGAGCGCACGCGCCTGCTGCGTGCCGCCGCCGACGTGCTGGTCGCGGACTTCGCCTTCCGTGAGGTGATCGCGACCAAAGACAAGGCCACGATTCAATCGGCGCTGAACAATCACGCCGGCCGCGTCGGTGCGGACCTGGCGGTGCTCTACGCTCCCGATGGCGAGGTGCTCTCCGCGACCACACCGGCGCTCGCGCGGCAGGCG
>DASWFL010000088.1:0-4843 GCA_036394255.1 Steroidobacteraceae bacterium | reverse complement strand
GAGTATCCTGCCCGGCCTTTTTTGGCAGCCCGACCCGCCTCCCGGAGGCCGAAGCGGACTTCTCCTTGCCGCACTGCGCTTGAAGCCTTACGCGGGCGGCATGTCCATCCATAAGGAGGTAAAGATGAGGCATTATGAAGTGGTGTTCATGGTCCATCCGGACCAGAGTGAACAGGTACCGGCAATGATCGAGCGCTACCGCGGCATGATCGCCGCCGGTAACGGCCAGGTGCATCGCCTCGAAGACTGGGGCCGTCGCCAGCTCGCATTCCCGATTGCCAAGGTCCACAAGGCGCACTATGTGCTGATGAACCTCGAGTGCGACCAGAAAACCCTGGGCGAGCTGACGGGGGCGTTCCGCTTCAGCGACGCCGTGCTGCGCCACCTCGTGGTCGGGATGGAAGCGGCGGTCACCGAACCCTCGCCGATGGCCCGATCGGAAGAGGAAAACGAGAGCCGTCGCGAACGCGATGACATGGGCGATGACGACGATATGTCGTTGAACGCCTGAACCAGCGCCTAGGATTCCCTCGAGGACCGAGCCATGTCACGATTTATACGCCGCAAGAAATTCTGCCGCTTTACCGCCGATGATGCCCCCGCGATCGATTACAAGGATCTGGGTACGCTCAAGAACTACATCAGTGAGACCGGCAAGATCGTTCCCAGCCGCATCACGGGTACGAAGAGCTTCTACCAGCGCCAGCTCGCCACCGCGATCAAGCGGGCGCGCTTTCTGGCGCTCCTGCCGTACACCGATCAGCACTGAGGCCCGCTATGGACGTCATCCTGCTGCAGAAAGTGGCCAACCTGGGTGCGATCGGCGATCGCGTCAAGGTGAAAAGCGGCTATGGCCGCAACTACCTGCTGCCCTCGGGCCGCGCGACGCTGGCGACTGCCGCGAACGTGGCCCGTTTCGAGGTACGAAGGGCCGAACTGGAGAAGCTGGCCGGCGAGCAGCTCGGTGGCGCCCAGGAGCGCGCCGCGGCGCTGCGCGAATTCCGTCTGACCATCACGGCGAAGGCGGGCTCGGAAGGCAAGCTGTTCGGTTCGGTGGGCACTTCGGACATTGCCGAGGCCTGCACCGCTGCCGGACACCGCGTCAATCGCAGCGAAGTGCGGCTCCCCACCGGCCCGATCCGCGCGGTCGGCGAACACCAGGTCACCCTGCATCTGCATACCGACGTCGAAGTCACGATCACCGTGATCATCGTCGCTGAAGAGCAGGGCTGAGCCGGGACTGAGAGCGGTCGGTCACCATCATGGCCGGGCCGCTGCGTTCACGTCGCGAGGGGGAGATCCCCGACACCGGGCGCGCCACCCCGCCGCATTCGCTCGAAGCTGAACAAGCGGTCATCGGCGGCCTGCTCATCGATGCCCTGGCCTGGGACCAGGTCGGCGACCTGATCGTGGCCGACGATTTCTACCGGCCCGACCACCAGCTCATCTACACCGCGCTCGCCGAGCTGATTGCCACGGGCAGGCCGGCCGACGTGGTGACCGTCGCCGAGCAGCTCGAGCGCAGCGGGCGGCTCGAGACGGCCGGAGGACTGGGGTACCTGGGCACGCTGGCCCGCGATACCGCCACGGCGGCCAACGTGCGCGCCTACGCGCAGATCGTGCGCGAGCGCTCGCTCCTGCGGCGCCTGATTCACGCCGGCCGTGAAATCACGGCCTCGGCCTTTGCCAGCGACGGCCGCGAAGCCCGTGATCTGGTGGATGAGGCCGAGCAGCGGGTCTTCGCGATCGCCGAGCAGAGCACCGGGCGTCGCGAAGGCGCCGTGAAGGTGAGCAGCCTGTTGCCGCCGTTGATCGACAAGATCGACGAATGGCATACCAATCCCAATACCATGCGGGGCCTGCCCACCGGCTTCACGGATTTCGATCGCAAGACCGGTGGCCTGCGGCCCGGCGACCTGGTGATCATCGCCGGCCGCCCTTCCATGGGAAAGACGACTCTGGCGGTGAACATCGCGGAATACGTGGCGGTGAACCCCGGCACGCACGCCTCGGTGGCGATCTTCAGCATGGAAATGCCCTCCGAGCAGCTGCTGACGCGCATGCTCAGCTCCATCGGGGGCGTGCCGCTCAACGGCATCCGCAGCGGACAGATTTCGGACGAGGACTGGGTGCGGGTCACGGCCGCCACCAGCCAGCTCTCGGAGGCGAGAATTTTCATCGACGAGTCCCCCGCCCTCACGCCCACGGAATTGCGCGCCCGCGCGCGCCGCATCAAGCGCGAACACAGGCTCGATCTGATCATCGTCGATTACCTGCAGCTCATGCAGGTGCCCGGCACCAAGGAAAACCGTGCCACGGAAATCGCGGAGATCTCGCGCAACCTCAAGGCGCTCGCCAAGGAACTGCAGTTGCCGGTGATCGCGCTCTCGCAGCTGAATCGCGGGGTCGAGCAGCGTACGGAGAAGAAGCCCGTCATGTCGGACCTGCGCGAATCCGGCGCGATCGAGCAGGACGCGGACATGATCCTGCTGATCTATCGTGAGGAGGTGTACGACAAGAACACTCCGAAGCGGGGCGTCGCCGAGATTGACCTGGCCAAGCACCGCAACGGGGAGATCGGCACTTTCCTGCTCACCTTCCAGGGCCAGTACAGCCGCTTCGCCAACTACGCCGCCGACTCCTATGCGGAGGGCGTCCTGCGGTGATCAGGCTGATTCGCGCGCGTATCGACACGCACGCGCTGCGAAGCAACCTGGCGGTGATAAGAGCCGCGGCCCCCGGCCGCCGCGTCCTGGCGGTCATCAAGGCCAACGCCTATGGGCATGGTCTGGTGCCGGTGGCGCTGGCGCTGGCGACGGTCGATGCTTTTGCCGTCGCGCGCATCGAGGAGGCGGCGGCCTTGCGCGGGGCCGGCATCACGCAGCCGATCGTGCTGCTGGAGGGCATCGTGAACGCCGGCCAGCTGGCCGAAGCCGCTCATCTGCAGCTCGACCTCGTGGTTCACGATCCGATGCAGATTGCACTGCTCGAGCAGTACCGGGGCAGCCAGCCCTTCGCGCTCTGGCTCAAGGTGGATACGGGCATGAACCGCCTGGGCGTGCGCACCAGCCAGTTTCAGGAATCCTGGGACCGGCTGCGGGCCCTACAACCCTCGCCGCTGGCGCTGCGGGTCCTCACGCACCTGGCCTGCGCGGATGAACGCCACAGCGCCGCCACGGCCGAACAGCTCGCGCGACTGGCGCCGCTGGTGCGGGGGCGCGATGCCGAGGTGTCGATCGCCAATTCCGCCGCGATCCTGGCGCACCCGGCAACGCATGCCGACTGGGTGCGGCCCGGTCTGGCGCTCTACGGTGCTTCGCCGTTCCCGGGCGAGGTGGGCAGGGCCCATGGACTGGCCGCGGCCATGACGCTGGAGAGCACCGTGATCGCGGTCCGCCAGCTCGACAGCGGCGAATGCGTGGGGTATGGCGCCGCCTGGCGCGCGGCGCGGCGTTCAACCATTGCCATCCTCGCCGGTGGCTATGGCGACGGGCTGCTGCGCAG
Source organism: Steroidobacteraceae bacterium (assembly GCA_036394255.1). Lineage (GTDB taxonomy): Bacteria > Pseudomonadota > Gammaproteobacteria > Steroidobacterales > Steroidobacteraceae > FEN-1191. Next base: position 1,339 of record DASWFL010000088.1, on the reverse strand, counting down.
CCTGCCCAACGGTGCGCCCGTGTTGATCAAGGACCGCAGGGCGCCACTGGTGGGCCACGTGTCGATGGACATGATTGCCGTCGATGTGACCGACCTGCCGCCCGTTGCCGTCGGTGAGCGGGCCGAACTGTGGGGTTCGCAATTGCCGGTGGAGGAAGTGGCCGCCGCCGCGGGAACGATCCCCTATGAACTGCTCTGCACGGTCAGCCAGCGCGTGCCGATCGAGCTGGCCTGAAGGCGATCAGCCTTCGAAGAAACCCATTTTCACTCCGGCGAGCTGAATCACGTCGTTGTCCGCGAGCCGGCGCGCGTGGGCGCCGATCGCCATGCCGTTCACCAGCGGGAAGTTCTCGGCCGTGTCGGCATCGACGTGCACCAGGAAATAGCCCTCCGAGCGCCGCGTGATGGCCGCCACCTGCACACCGGGCCGGCCGAGCGTCGTCAGGGTCTTGGTCAGTTCCAGTTCCCGGCCGGCGAAGGCGCCGGACAGCACCTGGAGCCGTGCCTTCTTGAGGGCCGGCGCGCCATTACCCAGCGTACGGCGGGATGCCGTCGCTTCCGTGCCTGCCACGGCCGCACGCACCTTGTCCACGGGGCGGGCTGAAGGCTGGATGACCATGGTCTTTTCGAATTCGTCCTGCTGGGCGCTGTCGTCCTCGACGAAGCGCAGCTGGTGGTGGCCGCAGGTGATCACATCGCCATGCTGTAGCGCGTGCTTCTTGATCAGCTTGCCATTGACATAGGTGCCGTTGGTGCTGTTCAGGTCCTCAAGAAAGGAGTCGTTGAGGATGTTGATGATCAGCGAATGGTGGCCGCTGACCGCAGGATTGTCGATGCGGATGTCATTGTCAGGGAGGCGCCCGATCGTGTAGCGCTCCTTGTTCATGTTGTATTCGGCCATCATCTGACCGTCGAGACTCAGTATCAGCCGTGCCATATTGTTATTGCCTCTGGGTCAACTGAACCAACCCAACATCCTGTCCAATACTCCGCGGCGTACCGGGAATGAATCAAGGACCTGCGCCAGCAATACGGAAATATTGTCCTTGCCCCCATTGTCATTGCCAAGCTGGATCAACTGCTTCGCTACAATATCAAGGTTAGCACCAAAGGTGTTGATCGTTAAATGAATATCGTCGTCCTCGACCATGTCTGACAGGCCGTCCGAGCACAGCATGTAGACATCGCCGCGCTGCGCCGGGTGTTCCTGGATCTCGACCTCGACGATGGCCTCCACGCCAAGCGCGCGCGTGACGTAGTTCTTGTTGGCGGCGCGTTGCGCTTCCTCGGGGGAATAAAATCCCCGGTCCACCAGCTCCTGCAGCAGGGAATGATCGAG
>DASWFL010000087.1:0-2090 GCA_036394255.1 Steroidobacteraceae bacterium | reverse complement strand
CGGCGCTCGCGGCCCCCGCGTGGTCGACCACCGCGAGCTCCGCAGAGCTGCTGGACAATATGTGGTTGCTGACCCTGGTGGCCGTCCTCTTTGCCACACTGGCGCCGCGCCTGCTGAGCGCATTTGACGTCGATGTCGGGGCGATCGGCTGGGGCCTGTTGGGGCTGGGCGCCGTTCACGTGGCGCTAGCCGCCGCGGCGGACGCCGAGCGAGTGCGGCCCGCCTGGTTACCGCCCCTGCTGGGGGCCATCCATACGGCGGGCGTACTGCTGATCGGCGCCATATGGCAGCATGCCGGCGGCCTGCAGAATCCCTCGTTCCTGCTGGCCTTCGTCTTTCCCGTCATTGGTGCGACATTCGTTGCCCGCCGACTGCCATACCTGACGGCCGCGCTCGGTATCCTGGTCGCGGGCACGGTCGCCTTGCGGCAGACTCCCGAATTGCGCTGGTACCTGGAGAGCCTGAACCCGGGCGGCGCGTGGCTCACCGCCCTGGTGGGTCGCGCTGCCAGCGTGACCTCCCCGCTCCCGGGCTTCTACGCACCCGCGGGCTACTTCATCGTGACACTCGCGGCATTTGCCATTCTGCTGAGCGCGTGCGCCGTGTCCGCAGAGTTTCTGGCCTCACTGTTCGCCAAGCTTCACCGGCACACCCAGTCCGCACACCAGGAACTGGCACGCGCACAGGATCTATGGACAGCACTCGTTCGGGAGCTGCCGCTGCCGGTGGCGCTAGTTGATCCGGACACGCTGCAGGTTGTCCACGCCAGCAAGCTGTGGGCGAAAACTTTTGGCGACCACGAAGCAGCTCGCGCCGCCGGCTTATTCGACATCGTGCAGTTTTCCTATCCGGAGGTCGTGGAGGAACTGCTGGTGGGTGACGGCGGGACAACCCACCCATGCATGCTCCGGGTCGCCGGGCAGCTGCGCGCCACGGAGATCCGCGTGCAGCACCTGTGGCACGCGAAGCGGCGATTGGCCCTCGTCATCATGCAGGACGTGACGGAATCACTGTGCCTGAGCGCCGCGCTGGATGCCGCCGGCTACGCCGCCCTCGTCGTCGATGCCCGGGAACGGGTCATGGCCTTCAACAAGCCGGCGCGCGGTTTTCTCGCGGAGCTCGACCTGGGCATCGATGCGTCCGAGCTGCTGTCCCAGTTGGGCGACCGCGGCGGCTGGCGACCTGGGCTCAGCGGGCGACGTAAATCGCACGCGAAGATTCGCGGGCGCGCCTACGAGGTGCGCACCTGCAGCATCGCCCTGCCGGGTGAAGAAGAATGCATCTATCTCATCGCTATGGCGCCGTTGCCCAGGGCGGCTGCAGACACCCTGACGGCGGACACTCAGGCGATGCCGCGGATATGAACGTGCGCTTCGACTCTCAGGCCGCCACGCCGCGCGCTCTGCGAACCCATCGGATCGCCCGGCGGAGGGGTCCGTGGGGATTCCCAGGCCTATGGGCGGCAATGAACTCGGGTTGTTGGCGGATTCTCTCGATCTCGGCAGCCGCGAGCGCATGACCTTGACGTTGAGCTACTCGCTTCATCTCGCCAGATGAGTCACGCCGATGCGGGCAACCCGAACATCCCTTCATCGCGAGCGCCTGGTGGCGATCATCGTGGCGGCAGCTACGCTCAGTGCCGGGGTGAGGCTCATCGACCTGAGCATGCAGCAACACGCGGTGCATGCGCGCGAGTTGGCGCAGAGCGTCGTGCTGCGACTGGGCCGCGCGCTTGACTCGCAGCTGCTGGCGCTGACCGACCGCGCACGGCGGTACGCACTGCGTGCGGCGACCAGCGGGACTGAAGCCGGCGGCGCAACACTCGCCGCGCCGCACGCCGAACCCGGCACGTTCCGATTGATCGCAGACGCTCCCGCGCAACCGGCAGATCCCGCACAGCAGGAGTGGATTGACGGCATTGCCCGTGAATTGAGGGCCGGCGAGCCGGGCGGCATCACCCCTGGACCCGCGCTCCTCGGACCCATGCGCCTGGGCACTCAGTGGATTGTCGTGGCGCGGGCCCCGCTTACCGTGCCGATGTCGGGTGGCGGCCTCCGGCAACCTGGCTGGGCGATCGCCTATGAGGATGT
>DASWFL010000086.1:0-3410 GCA_036394255.1 Steroidobacteraceae bacterium | reverse complement strand
CCCGTCCTGGTGCCCGCCGCGCTCTGGCTCATGTTTCACCAGCAGGTGGGCGCGGGGGTCGTGCTGTCGGTGTGGGCGGCGCTGCTGTCCGTCGGCGATAATCTGCTGCGGCCCTGGCTCATCCAGCGCGGCGCCAAGCTGCCGTTCATACTGGTGCTGGGCGGCGTGCTCGGCGGCCTGCTGGCCTTTGGCATCGCCGGAATCTTCGTCGGGCCCATCCTGCTGGCCGTGTTGCAGCGATTGATGGCACGATGGGTCGCGGATGACTGAAGCCGTGCCAGAGAATCAGGAATTGAACGAAGCGAATGCCACGCCGCCCGTCCCACCGGAGCGCAGCGCTGCGGGCCGTAGCGGCCTCGCCGGATTAACCCTGGCCATGCTCGGCGCCGGCTTCGCCTGGTTTGGCTACATCGACGCGCCGATCACCGATGGCGCCATGCTGCTGTTCGCTGCCGCGGTGGCCGCCGGGTTCCTGTCGGTCTGCGCGGAGATCATCGGCGGTGGCCTCGCGAGGGCCGAGCGCGCGGGCTACAGCGCGCGGGTGGGGCGCGCCGCGGTACTGCTGTTCCTCATCGCGCTCGCCCTGATGCTGGCCGCTGCCACGCTGACCCTGAATCTCAAGGGGACGGGCACTGACGACGCGGAAACGCAGACTGCGGTCACGATGCCTGCCTGACCGCGGCGAGCAGCGCATCGACGTCCGTTTCGCGCATGTCAAAGGCGGTGACCAGGCGCACGACCGGCGAGTTCAACCCCGGGGGCGCCGGCCATTCATAGAACTCGAATTCCTGTGCGCGCAGCGCCGCGATCAGCGTCGCGGGAAACGCGGCGAATACCTCATTGGCGTCGACCGGCTGGATCAGCATGATGCCGCAGCTCTGCAGGCCCTGCGCGAGCCGGGTGGCGAGCGCATTGGCGGTGCGGGCGTGGCGCAGCCACAGGCCGTTGTCCAGGCAGGCGTTCAGCTGTGCGCTCAGGAAGCGGGTCTTCGCCCACAGGTGTCCGCCGCGCTTGCGGTTCCGTTCGAAATCGCGGGCCAGTCCCGGCTTGAAAAAGATCACCGCTTCGGCAGCGAGGGCGCCATTCTTGGTCGCGCCCAGGGACAGCACGTCGATGCCGCATTTCCACGTCGCCGCTGCCGGGCTGCAGTGCAGGTGCACCAGGGCGTTGGCGAAGCGCGCGCCATCCATGTGCACGGCGAGGCCGTGCGCGTGCGCCTCGGCGGCGAGAGCCGTGATTTCGGCGAGTGTATAGACGGTGCCCCATTCGGTGGCCTGGGACAGGCTGATCGCGGCCGGCTTCACGTGATGCACGCCCATCTCCAGCGCGTGCGCGACCGGCGCGGCGAGCTGCGCGGGGCGGATCTTGCCGTCGGCGGAGTCGAGGGGCAAGAGCTTGGCGCCACCGGTATAGAACTCCGGCGCCCCGCACTCGTCGGTGTTGATGTGTGCCAGCCGGTGGCAGTAGACCGCGCCGAAAGGCGGGGCGATGGCCGTCAGCGCCAGGGCATTGGCCGCGGTGCCGGTCGTGACGGGGAAAATGGCCACCGCGGTCTCGAACAGCTCACAGGCCAGTGTGGTGAGGCGAGCCGTCTCGGCGTCTTCACCGTAGGAATGCGCCGTACCGCGATTGACCCTGGCCAGTGCCTCCAGCACTTCCGGAGCCATGGGCGTGATCGTGTCGCTGGCAAAGGAGCGTCGGGCTTCAGTCATGCGCACCTCGGGGCGAGCCCTGCGGGAGTTGCGATAATCTACTGCATCGGGCGGACTCGCGCCGGGCCGATCGCCGCTCCCGCTGGGGGCCCGGACTCGTTAGGCTAGGGCATGCCGATACGCTCTTTGTTCGCAACGCAGATCTACACGGCGACGCTCGGGTCCGCGCGCGCCGCGGGCCTGAATCGGCAGCTGCTGCGCGAGAGCCTGCAGCTGCGCCGCGATGATCGCGCCGGTCGTGCCTGGTCGCGGCAAAACTACCCCGGCGGCTACACCTCGTACAATTCGCTCTGCCAGCTGCAGCGGATCTCGCCCAGCTTCGCACGGCTCGAGGCTCATCTGGCCCGCCACGTCAGCCGTTTCGCGCGCTCGCTGCAGCTGGACCTGCGCGGCCGCGAGCTGGCCATGACCGACTGCTGGGTGAACATCATGCAGCGCCGCGTCCTGCACAGCCTGCACCTGCACCCGCTGGCGACGATCAGCGGCACCTATTATGTGCGCACGCCGCCAGGCAGCGCCGGGCTGAAATTCGAGGATCCACGGCTCGAGCGCTTCATGGCCGCGCCGCCGCGCGCGGCGCACGCCCGGATACCCAATCGCGCCTGGGTCAGCCTGCCCGCCGTCGCCGGCCAGCTGGTGCTGTTCGAAAGCTGGCTCCGGCACGAGGTGCCGCCCAACGCTAGCCGGGGCGAGCGGGTCAGCATCAGCTTCAATTACAGCTGGTTCTGAGCGGTGCCGCCCGGAGCGGGCGGTAGCGCCCAGCGGCGCTGCGGCCGCCACTGCGACCCCAGGGGGCGGCTACCTTGCAGCGATCGCGTCGATCCGGGCCGCGCAGATGAAATCATTCTCCGACAGGCCGCCGATGGCGTGCGTGGTGTAGCGCACGCGGCAGTAGTTGTAGCCGACCTCCAGATCCGGATGGTGGTCCTCGACGTTGGCGACGTGGGCCAGTGCGTTCACGAAACTCATGGTGCGGTAGAAATCGACGAAGCCGTACTCGCGCCGCAGATTCCTGCCTTCAGCATCGAGCTGCCAGGCGGCAGAAATGCGCTTGCGCAGCGCCTCAGCCTCCGCGCGCGTCAGGGGCGCGATGCCGCCTTCGCAGGGCACGCAGTGCTTTTCGCTCAGGTTGCTCATGAGGGCTCTCCATTCGTGCCGGCGCGCGGAGGAAAACTGCGCGCCACGTATTGTTCGACGAGCTGCTGGAATTCCTCGGCGATGTGCTCGCCCTTGAGCGTCACCGTCTTGGCCCCATCCTCGTACACCGGCGCCACCGCCCGTTCCCCCGTCCCGGGCAGGCTGATGCCGATGTGGGCCTGCTTGCTCTCGCCGGGGCCGTTGACGACACAACCCATGACCGCTACCGCGAGATTCTCGACGCCGACGTGCGTACGGCGCCATTCGGGCATGCGGCGGCGCAGGTGCTCCTGGATGCTCTGCGCCAGAGTCTGGAAGTAGGTGCTGGTGGTGCGCCCGCAGCCGGGGCAGGCGGTCACGAGCGGGGCGAAGCTGCGCAGCCCGAGCGTCTGCAGCAGCTCCTGGTCCAGACTTCCCCAGTTCACGCCGATCCGCACGGGCTTCCCGTGGCGGCAGGCGAACTCGATCAGCTCGGCAAACTGCGGATCGCGCTTGCTGCCGCGCCCGACGTTGCCCGGGTTGATGCGGTATTTCGCCAGCGCCTCGGCGCAGGCGGGATGG
>DASWFL010000085.1:0-9303 GCA_036394255.1 Steroidobacteraceae bacterium | reverse complement strand
CGACGATGTGCTCTTCCGCCAGCATGGGCCGGCCGGCGGCGACGCGCCCCACCAGCGGCAGGCCGAGCTGCACGCGCAGCGTATCCTTCAGGCGAATTCCCCGTGAGGAGCCCGGCACCAGCTCCACGCAGCCTTTGCGCGCCAGCGCGCGCAGATGCTCTTCAGCGGCATTGGGCGAGCGAAAGCCCAGTTTTTCGGCGATTTCGGCGCGCGTGGGCGGCATGCCGGTTTCCACCAGCGCCTGGCGGATGAGCTCCAGCACCTGGGACTGGCGCGGGGTGAGGTCTGACATGACTGTGATTATATACAGTAGAGGGCTTCGCTCAAGTGAAATCGATGGCGGTCATGCGAACCACTTGAAGGCGTCGGACCTGTCGCGTTTGGCCGACAGTCCGCGCGGCGACTATTGCAATCCGGCCCTGGATTTGGTCAAGTTGCGCCTCCGCTGAACTCACGTGGTGGCCAAATCCGGCTGGCGTGGCGCGGTTGGATCATTCAAGACAGGAATTCAAGGGGATTTACGCAAATGAACAAGGCAATCTTTGTAAAGCTGGCTGCCGCGGCCGCTATCTTCGCCCTGGCGGGCTGCCAAGATATGAAGCCGCTGCAGGCAGAAGTTGACGCCCTCAAGACACAGGTGGGCACGCTGCAATCAGACATGGCTGCACACAAGGCGGATCGCTCCGCTGAGAACGCTGCCGCCAAGGCCGGCACGGATGCCGCCGCCGCCGCCTCTGCGGCCGCCAATGCGCAGAGCACGGCCAATCAGGCTCTGGCTGCCGCGCAGGCTGCCCAGTCCGGTGTCGATGCGACCAACGAAAAGATTGATCGCATGTTCAAGAAGTCGGTCTCGAAGTAAGTCACTTCGCCTGATTTCTCCGGCGCTGCAGCCGGATACGAAACGCCGCGCCTATCGCGCGGCGTTTTTTTTGGCTCGATGGCCGGGCCTCAGAAGTCCTTTCTCAGACTGAGATACGCCGCCCGCCGGGGGCCGAACTGTGGAGCGCCGACGCCGATTCCGGATCCATCCCGGAGCTCGTAGACGCGGTCGAGCGCATTCAGGACCGACACACGCACGTTTAGCTTGCCGAACACCGACACGTTGAAATCCCGGTTTGCAGCCAGGCTGAGCTGCCAGTACGAGGGGAGGCTTTCGCTGTTCGCAAAACCGCGTCGCAAGCCGCTGCCATAGTTGCCGTCGGCACTGACCGTGGTGCTGGCCCAGCGGTAGGAAACGCCTGCGGAGCCGGCCCATAGTTGGTCATGATCCAGATGCACCCAGTGGGTGGCGATGTAGGCGAGTTCGGCATCATCGAAGTTGAACTGCCCCGTGACCACGGTGTGGCCCTTGGCGACCGAGTAGGCCAGGTTGCTGTACACCGACAGGTGATCCCCGTGGTAGCTGGAGGTCAGCTCCGCGCCGTAAATGCGGCCTTCGGCAAAGTTGAACGCCGAGAAAACAAGTGCATTGCCAAACTGCCCCTCGTCCTGAAGGTCCTGGACGCTGCGATAATAGGCGTCCAGTCCAATGGTTACGCGAGGTCCGAGTTTCTGACTGATGCCGGCGTCGTAGTAGTGCGAGCGCTCCGAGGATACGGCCGTGTTGGCGTCAGAGGGCAGCGCATTGGTCGTGTTCAGAAATTTGGCCACCGATGTGGTGTCGATCTTCTCGGTGGGCGGCGGCGTAAAGTAGCGTGCGTAGCCGACATGCAGGGTAGTAACGGCCGACAGTTTGTAGACCAATCCGAGGCGCGGACTGAACTGCTGTTCATTCACCACAGTGTTAACGTGGTCGTAGCGGGCGCCGTAGTTGACGGTCAGGCCTTTCACCGGCTGCCACTCATCCTGCAGATAGACACCGCCCGTGTGACCAACGATCCTCGAGTCATCGAGGATTGAGAGGGGGATATCGCTGGTTTGATTGCCCGTAGCGTCCGCGGGAAATACGCGCGCCGAGTCGGTCACGGTAAAGCGCTCTTCGTTGTAGAAGAGGCCGAAACGCACGGTGTGTGCACTATTGAGGCGCAGGCTCGCATCCGCCTGCACGCCCACCTCCTCATCGCCGCGGTTGATATCCGCGGCGATGCCATTGAAGACGAGATCGCCCACCGCGTCGGGCTGGTAATGAACCGTCGTGCGCCGATGAAACAGGGACAGCTGGTAGTTGAGATTATCGCGGCGGGCGCCCTGGTAGCTCAGCGCCTCGAAGGTGTTCTGCTCCTGTTGGCGCGCGTCCAGCGTCGCGGAGTCGACGGTCGGCGTTCCGGCGAGCGTGAATACCGGTATCTGGCCTGGTGAATCGGGAATCTCAAAGTGACTGTCGGCGACGCCGAACATCAGGCTTACGCGACTCTGATTATTCAGAATGTAGGAGAGATAGCCAAAGCCTTTGGCTTGATGGGTCGCATCGTGCAATGCGTTCGGATCAGGCGTCGGGTTTTCGATGCCCAGATTGCTGTGGAGGTAGGAACCGATGAGCGAATAGGAGAATGCACCGCTCGAACCGACGGCTTCCAAGCCCGCTTCGCCCTGGTCGCGGCTGCCACCGGCAACACTGACACTGCCGCTCCTGTCGGGTACGTAGCCCTTGGTCTGAATGTCGATCACACCCGCTGTTCGGTAGCCGTATTGGGCCGGCAACGCCCCGGTGAGAAAATTGAGCTGATTGGCGAAACGGGAATCGAGCGCCTGGCCAAAGCCCGTGATGGCTTCGGGAATCACCACACCATTGATGCGATATTGCAAGTTGGCGTGATCACCGCGCACATGGAGCTGGCCGTAGGAGTCCCCGACGACCCCGGGGGCCTGCAGCATGACCTGGTTGAGCGGCGTGGCCTCGCCCAGCGGCTGTGCCAGAAGGTCGTCGTGCGAGAGCCGATAGATGGAGCTTCCGGTGTCCGGAGACAGGCCGTTACGGGCTTCATCCAGGCGCGCGGCTGTAACCACTATAGTCTCGATCGTCTCGGCCGTGACCGCAGCATCGGCTGCAGGCGCATCCGCCGCCCCGACGGCATTTCCGGCAAGCAGCATGAGCGCCGCAGCGAGCTGCGCCCGCAGAGAAATTGAATGATTCATGGATCTGATCCTCAGCAAATGGAATGGCTCGCAGGCATGACCTCCGGTCATGTGCGATGGCAACGCTCGAGCTCATCGAGGAGCGCGGGCGCAGCTTCCGTTCAGCGTTTGAAGATCAGGGGGTCGGAGGTGCGCGCGGACGCGCGGCCGTCACATGACGGCGCAGGAGGGGTGCCGCAATGAGCAGCACAACGAGGAGCGGGAGGGGCCCGGGCAGCTGAAGCTTCGGCAGATCAGCCGGAGCTCCGGCAAGTCCACCGTAGGCCGCGCAATAGCTGCAGAGCTCAGGGTGTGCGAGCGAACCCTTGACGCTCTCGATCCCGTGATCGTGCGCAAGGTAGGCGATGCCGTTCAGGACCAACGCCACGGCCAGCACTGTCAGCAGTGCTCGCACCGTCGTGCCGTGCCGTCTGAGGCGCCGCGTTAGGCTCACAGGAGGCAGAATACCTGTCGAGCGCGCTGTCTCGCAAGGCGGCCGGCGCACGGGTGCGCACTCAATACCTGACGAGCGCCGATCCCCACGTAAATCCGCCACCGAAGGCCTCCAGCAGCAGCAGATCACCGCGCTTGATGCGTCCGTCGCGCACGCCGACGTCGAGCGCCAGCGGGACGGAGGCGCTGGAGGTGTTGGCGTGGTCGGCCACGGTGACGATGACCCGATCCAGCGGCAGCCCGAGCTTGCGGGCCGTGGCCTGGATGATCCGGATGTTGGCCTGGTGGGGCACGAGCCAATCGAGCTCCGATCGGCTCAGCTGATTGGCCTGTAGCGCCTCGTCCACGGCGCGAGACAGCATGGTCACGGCGATCTTGAACACCTCGCTGCCGGCCATGGTGATGAAATCGCCCTCCGGGGCGTGCCCGGCTGACACGCCGCCCGTACAGCGCAGCAGCGGCAGGTAGGAACCGTCGGCGTGCAGGTGCGTCGAGAGGATTCCCGCCTCCTCTTCGGCGGCGAGCAGCACCGCACCGGCGCCATCGCCAAAAAGAATGGCCGTGCCGCGATCGTTGTAATTCGTAATCTTCGAGAGCGACTCGGCGCCGACGACCAGGGCCAGCTTCGACTCGCCGGCGCGAATGAATTTGTCCGCCAGCGAGAGCGCATAGATGAAGCCGCTGCAGGCGGCCTCGACCCCCAGGGCAGGGCCACCCAGATTGCCGAGCCGACCCTGCAGCATGACGCCCGCATTCGGGAATTGCAGATCGGGGGTGCAGGTACCGACGATGATCAGGTCGACGTCGGCACTGGAACGACCGGCCGCGGCGAGCGCCGCGCGTGCCGCGTGCTCGGCCATGTCGACGGTCGTTTCCCCGGGCGCCACTATGTGGCGGCGCTCGATGCCGGTGCGCTCGCGAATCCACGCGTCCGTGGTATCCATGCGCTTTTCGAGATCAAAATTCGTCAGCACGGCCGTTGGCAGGTAGCTGCCGGTGCCGACGATTCGGGAACGCATCACCGGGAAATCCCGTGGCGCTGCTGTGCCTTCAGGCCTGGTCGTCCGCGCTGGCCTTCTCGATCACGCGGCGGCCGCGGTAGAAGCCGTCGGGCGTGATGCAATGGCGCAGATGGCTCTCTCCGGACTGCGAATCGATCGACAGCGCCGGATTTTTCAGCCGGGCGTGCGAGCGGTGCATGCCGCGCTTGGACGGGGTCTTGCGGCTTTTTTGAACGGCCATAAGCTAGCAACTCCTGAACAGATCGACCAATGTCTTCAATTCTTGCCGCGCTCGAACATCGCGCGCAGATCCGCGAACGGCCGCTGCGTCTCCCCGTCTGCAGCCGCACTGGGCGGCGCCGGCGGCACACTCCCGACCGCATCGGGCGCTGCGAGGCATTCGCCCTCGGCGTGCCGCGGCACGATCGGCAGCGCCAGCAGCAGTTCCTCCGCGGCCAGGGCCGCCAGGCTGCTGTGCCCCTCCGCAGCCAGAAAAGTCTCCAGCTCTTCCGGCGCGCGCGCTGCGGCGGCCGCACTGTCGACCACGGCCACGCGCGAGTCCGCGCTGATCGGCAGCCGCATCGTGCCCAGGCAGCGCTGGCAGCGCGGCTGGAGTACGGCCCGCAAGCGCACGTCGGCGATCGCAACGCCACGGTCCCGGCCAAACTGCAACCATACCTGCACCGGCTCCGCCGCGAGTGAAAATTCTGCGGGTATACCCGGCAGGTCACCCAATGGAATTTCGAACTCGAACCGCGCGCACTGCTCGGCCAGTCTTTCCAGATCACGCGGCTTGGACCAGCCCGGCGGCATGGGGCGCGTATGATAGGTAGCCGCTGCCGGCAAGTCAAAGCCCGCTGGCGACCTAAGCCCTTGTTTCTGCACTGGTGATCGCGTGCCGACAGCCCCCGGACTTATTCTGGCCTCCACTTCGGTGTACAGGCGCGAACTGCTCGCGCGACTGAGTCTGCCCTTTGAAGTGCGCCAGCCCCAGGTCGATGAGGGCCGTTGGCCCGCCGAGCGGCCGCTGCAGCGAGCCGAGCGGCTGGCCCTGGCCAAGGCCGAGGCGGTCGCGGCACTGGTGCCGGCGGCCGTGGTGATCGGCGCGGACCAGGTGGCGAGCTGCGCGGATCAGATTCTCGACAAGCCCGGCGACGCGGCGGCGGCGCGCTTGCAGCTGCGGCTCCAGTCGGGCCGCGCGGTGCAGTTCTGCACTGCCGTGACCGTGTTATGCCGTGAGCGCGGGTATGCCGATTCCTTCACGGATCAAACGAGCGTCGTGCTGCGGGTGCTCAGCGACGCCGAGATCGACGCCTACATTGCCGCCGACCAGCCCTACGATTGCGCCGCTTCGCTCCGCAGTGAGAGCCTGGGGATCAGCCTGTGCGAGCGCATTGCCACCACCGACCCGACGGCGTTGATCGGGCTGCCGCTGATCAGGCTCGCGGCGAGCCTGCGCGCCTGCGGGTACCGCCTGCCCTGAGGCTCAGGGCGTCCAGCACGCCCTTGAGATCCGCCGGCAGGGGCGCGCTGAAGCTTTCGGCGGCGCCCTGCGGCCACTCGAAGGAGACGCTGTGCGCGTGCAGGAACATGCGACCCACTCCGAGCTCGCGCAGCGCGGCGTTCGCAGCGGCGTCGCCATACTTCAGGTCGCCGGCGACGGGATGGCCGCAGTAGGCGGCGTGGACCCGGATCTGGTGCGTGCGGCCGGTCTCGAGCGTGGCTTCGACGAGCGAAGCGCGCGCTCCAAACTGCTGCACCAGCCGGAAACGTGTGCGTGCCGACTTGCCCCCCTCGCCCACGCGCACCGTGCGCTCACCACCGACCCGGGCATCGGTGAGCAGCGGCAGGTCGATCAGCTTGCGGCCCAGTTCCCAGCGGCCGACCAGGAGCGCGAGGTAGCTCTTCTCGACGCTGCCCTCGCGCAGCATGGCGTGCAGGGCGCGCAGGGCCGCGCTCCGGCGCGCCACCAGCAATATGCCGCTGGTATCGCGATCCAGGCGATGCACCAGCTCGAGGGACTCCTGTGGGCGCGCGGCGCGCAGCGCTTCGATGACCCCGTAGCTCAAGCCGCTCCCGCCGTGCACGGCGAGCCCGGCGGGCTTGTCGAGCACGAGCAGCCGCTCGTCCTCGTGCACGATCGCGGCGCTGACCCGGGCGATGAGTGCGGGCGGCACGCGCGCCGCGCCACCGCTCGCCACCAGTTGTGCCGTCTCGGAACGCTCGCGCACCGGGGGCACGCGCACCCGCTCGCCGGCCGCTACGCGCCGCTCGGGGCTCGCGCGCTTCCCATCGACGCGCACCTCGCCCTTGCGAATCAGCCGGAAAATGTGCGTGCGCGGCACGGCCGGCAGGAGCTGCCCGAGCAGCTTGTCCAGTCGCTGACCGGCCTCCTCCTCTCCAACCAGATGCTGCTGCACGGCAGATTTAGCCCCGTGAGCGGATTTCCGCTGTTCCACCATCAAACGCAGCCCTCGTTGTAAATCGTTGTTTCTAAAGCGCGTTGCCGTTATACTGGACCGGTCCCGCGGCGTGTCTGGCCTTAGTTGAGCTCGTAGACCACGCGCGGCGGCAAGTGCGCGGCCCGCAGCGGCCGCATAGTAGTTGGTCCTCGAATTCGAGGCCATCGCAAGAGTTCGGCCGACCAGGGTCATCAAGGACCTCGCCTCATTTGCAGCTCCCCGAAAGGTAGAGCCAGTAGGCAGGTACCGCTCAAGGTCAGCGAACCTCAAGGTTTTCCGGCGCTGCCTGCGTGGGCGGCAGAATTACACTACATGCCCCAACGGATGCGCCGTCACTCAATCTTCGGGTTCCCAGCTGTGTCGCTTGATGCCGCAGCGCCGCCTGTTTGCAGGCACAGCGCTGTCCGGTCGGCCCCTCACGCAATAGTGGTAGGGGCAAATGAAGAGAATGCTTATCAATGCAACTCAGCAGGAAGAGTTGCGCGTCGCGCTGGTTGACGGCCAGAAGCTTTTTGACTTATCGATCGAGATCCCGTCCAAGGAACAGAAGAAGGCGAATATCTACAAGGCGCGCATCTCGCGCGTAGAGCAGTCACTCGAAGCCTGTTTCGTTGATTACGGCGCCACGCGCCACGGTTTCCTCCCGCTGAAGGAAATCTCCAAGGAATACTTCCGCAACCCGCCGCAGGGCGGGCGCATGAACATCCGCGACCTGGTGAGCGAGGGCCAGGAGCTGATGGTGCAGGTTGAGAAGGAAGAGCGCGGCACCAAGGGCGCGGCGCTCACCACCTTCATCAGCCTGGCCGGGCGCTTTCTGGTGCTCATGCCCAACAGTCCGCGCGCTGGCGGGGTTTCTCGCCGCATCGAAGGCGAGGACCGCGACCAGATGCGCGAAGTGATGAACCAGCTGAACGTGCCCGAGGGCATGGGCGCCATCATCCGCACGGCCGGGGTGGGCCGCGCGGTCGAAGAACTGCAGTGGGACCTGGACAACCTGCGCACGCAGTGGGAGGCGATCGCCCAGGCCGGCATTGGCCGCAGCGCGCCGTTCCTGGTCTACCAGGAAGGCGACGCCGTGACGCGCTCACTGCGCGATTATCTCGGCGATGACATCGGCGAAGTACTGTGCGATGACCTGGGCGCCTTCCAGAAGGCCCAGGAATACATGCAGCGCTTCATGCCCCCAGACGCGCAGCGCAAGCTCAAGATCTACACCGACGATATTCCGCTGTTCACGCGCTACCAGATCGAGAATCAGATCGAGTCTGCCTATGCGCACAAGGTGCAGTTGCCCTCGGGCGGAAGCCTGGTCGTCGATTACACCGAGGCGCTGGTCTCAATCGACATCAACTCCGCCCGCGCCACCCGCGGCTCAGACATTGAAGCCACCGCCACCAACACCAACCTTGAAGCGGCCGATGAGATCGCGCGCCAGCTGCGCATCCGCGATATCGGTGGACTGATCGTCATCGACTTCATCGACATGGAAGACGCCAAGAATCAGCGCGCGGTCGAGGATCGGCTGCGCGAAGCCATGAAGATGGATCGCGCGCGCATCCAGATCGGCCGGCTGTCGCGCTTCGGGCTGCTGGAGATGTCGCGCCAGCGCCTGCGTCCGAGCCTGGGTGAATCGAGCCACCTGGTGTGCCCGCGCTGTAACGGCATCGGCAGCATCCGCAGCGTGGAGTCTCTCGCGCTGTCGATCCTGCGCCTGATCGGTGAAGACGCCCGCAAGGAGCGCACTTCGCGCATCATCGTCCAGGTGCCGGTGGACGTCGCCACCTACCTGATGAACGAGAAACGCGACTGGGTGCGCGATACCGAGGACAAAACCAGGACCAACATCGTGCTGGTGCCCAACCCGCACATCCAGACGCCGGAATACTCCTTCCGCCGCGTGCGCGACGACGAGGTGGCACTCCCGGAGCACAGTCAGGTCAGCTACCAGATGCCTACCGCGCCCGCGATCGCCGATCCGACGCTTGATCGGGACAAGAAACCGCCCGTCGAGGCACCGGCGGTGGCGGCCTTCATGCCACCTACGCCCGCTCCCGTGGTCGCGGCGCCGGAACGGGCTCCTGCCCGGCCGGCACACGCACCGCCGGCTTCCGGCATCGGCCTGTGGGCCCGCATGAAGCGCTTTTTCACGGGCCCGGACACGGGCGGTGCCGAGACCCGCGATGCGGGACCCGCGCGTGCCGGGCGTGGCGACGTCCGCCGCGACGGACGCGATCATCGCGACCATCGGGATCGCGACCGCAGCGGCCCGCGCCGCGGCGGTGGCCGCGGACCCTACGGCGATCGCAGTGGCGCGCGCCGCGATGGCAATCGCA
>DASWFL010000084.1:0-7201 GCA_036394255.1 Steroidobacteraceae bacterium | reverse complement strand
GAGGCGATGGTCACCTGGCGCGACCGGCTGCGCCTCGAGCGCCGCCGGGTCGGTGGCGTGCAGAGGCACGGCCTCGAGCTCGAAATCCTGGACCCAGGCCGCGCGCCCCTCGAGCGCGCGCAGTTCGTAGGGGCGTTCGGCGATCACGCGCAGCCCGAAGCTCTCCAGTATCGGCAGTGCCTCCGATATGGCCAGCGGCTCGCCATAGCGCAGCAGCCGCAGGTGCGTGTGTGCGTGCGCCGCGCTCGCCGGGGGCTGCAGGCGCAGCAGGCCGGCACCGGCGGCGGCAGCGCTGTCGAAGTCCGCGATATCCTGCACCGCCAGTGCGGGCGGCACGTCCTGGCGGTAGGCGGCGGGAAACGCCTGGCCGTAACGCCGCTCGAGCGCCGTGGCCGTGGCCTCGTCGTGACGGGCCCGCAGCGCGAGGCGCAGCCGGTCGCGCCAGGTGACCATCGCCTCGTTGAGCTCGCGCTCCAGGGCGCGCCGGTTCACCGTCGCGCTGGCAGCGGCGGTGATCCGCACCGTGACGTGCACCTGCGCCAGCGGCGCATCGCCTACGGCGAGCGAGGAGTCGAGCTGGCCCCCGCCGAGCGCGCGGCGCAATACCTGCTCGAGGCGGCGAAAGGCGTCGTTGTCGAGCCGCTCGCGCCCGAGGTAGACCAGGCAGGACCAGAAGCGCCGCAACGGATCACGGCGCAGCACCAGGCAGACACCGCGCGCACGTTCGTGCAGTTCGAGTACGGCGCGCGCGCACTGCCGCAGCTCGGCGACCGAGGCCTGGAACAGCTCGTCACGCGGCAGGCCGTCCAGAATGCTGACCAGGCGTTTGGCGTCGTGGCTCGAGGCACGGAACCGGAAGCCGGCGATCACGCGCGCCACCTTGAGCCGCAACAGCGGCACGGTGCGCAGATCGGCGTGATAGGTGTTCGAGGTCCACAGTCCCAGGAACTGCGTTTCGCCGAGCAGGCGACCGCGCCGGTCGAAGTCCCGGACGGCGACGCAGTCGAGGTAGCCCGGACGATGCACGCTCGAGCGCCGGTCCGACTTCGATATGGCCAGCACTTCGCGCCGTCCCGGCTGGATGGTGGGCTCGGCAGCGCGCGCGCGTCCCCGCCGCGCGCTGCGCAGGATGCCCAGCCCGCTGCCGGCGACGGCTTCGAGGCGCGTGCCACGCCGCAGGCGGTAGCGCTGGCTGCCCAGGAAAGTGAAGTGATTGTCCTCCATGTAGGCCAGCAGCGCCGCCGCTTCTGCGGCAATGGCGGGCGCCAGCGGCGAGTTTCGCTGGCTGAGCGGTACGCACAGTTCGCGCGCCGCGCGCCGCATGGCCTGCCAGTCCTCGCAGGCGCTGCGCACGTCGGCGAGCGCGTCCAGCAGCCGCGCGCGCAGCGCGCCGCGCTCCTGCTCGTCGGCAATGCGGTCGATGCGCAGGTACTGCCACGACTCGTTGCGCGGCGTCTGCGCCGCACGCCGTTCACCCATACGCAGCAGCCGGCCGCTGCGGCCGCGCACCACCTGCAGAATCGGATGGGCGATGAGCTGTACCGCGTGGCCAGCCTCGGCCAGCGACATGGTGAGCGTATCGACGAGGAAGGGCATGTCGTCGGTGATCAGTTCGACCACCGAGTAACTACCGTCCGGCGCATCCTCGGGGCGTGGGTTGCTGACACGCAGCAGCGTTTCGCGCGGCGCGCGGCGCCGGCCGAGACGCAGCTGTGCCGCCGCCGCGGCGCGCAGGGCAATCGCGCCGGCCGCGACCCAGTCCGCCGCCGGCAGATCCGTGCGCCAGGCCCGCAGCAGTCGGGCGCTGAGCTGCGGTTGTCGATTGACAGTCGCTGAGGCGGCGGCGGACCGGACCATCCGCGAATCCTAACACTACTGCTCGGCGGAGGATCAGTGCGCGCCGCCGCGGCTCAGGCCCTTGAAGGGCGGGCGCGCCAGCCAGACGATGGGCAGCGCGAGGAGCGTGAGCACGGCGAAGGCGAGGAACACATCGTTGGCGCCCAGAGTCCGGGCCTGCAGGGAAACAATGCTGTCGGTGTAGGCGAGTGCGCGGGCGCCGTCCACGCCGGCAGCGCTGAGCGAACCGGACCAGTCGTTCCAGGCGCTGCCAGCCGTCACGTGCTGCGCGAGCACCGTGCGGTGAAAGTCGGTGCGCGCGCTCCACAGCCAGATGCTGGCAGCGGTGCCGAGCGAGCCGGCGATGTTGCGCAGGAAGTTCGAGACACCGGCGGCCGCGGCCAGGTGCGCGGAGTCCACATCGGAGAGCATGATCTGCTGCAGCGGCATGAAGAAGAAGGCCAGGCCGATACCCTGGAAGATGCGCGGCTCGCTCATCTGCAGGAAACTCGCGGTCGGGTTGAGTCGGCTGTACCAGTACATGCAGACCGCCAGCACCGACAGGCCGAAGCAGGCGGCCACCCGGATGTTGATCCGCTGCAGATTGGCGCCGACGAGCGGCATCAGGAACAGGGCCATGATGCCGACCGGCGCCATCGCCAGTCCGGCCCAGGTCGCGGTGTAGCCCGCCGTGAGCTGCAGGAACAGCGGGATCGTCACGGTCGAGCCCATGAACGCCGCAAATCCGAGGCAGGTCACGGACGCGCCGACGTTGAAATTCCTGAGCCTGAACAGGTGCAGATCCACGACCGGATGCGCATCGGTGAGCTCCCAGGCGATCAGCAGCGTGATGCAGACCACGGCGACGACAGCGGCGGCCACGATCAGCGGTGAGCCGAACCAGTCCTTGTCGTTGCCATTGTCGAGCATGAACTGCAGCGCGCCCACGCCGGTGAACAGCAGCAGCATCCCGGTGATATCCACCGGCACCCGCTGCCGCTCTGTTTCCCGCCGCCGCAGCAGCCCCCAGACGGTGATGCTCGCGATCAGGCCCACCGGCACATTGATGTAGAACAGCCAGGGCCAGGAGAGGTTGTCCGTGATCCAGCCACCGAGTATCGGACCGAAGATCGGCGCGACGACGATCACCATGCCCCAGATGCCCATGGCCATGCCGCGTTTCTCCGGGCGGTGGTTGCGCAGCAGGAGGGATTGCGCCATCGGCGCCATCGGGCCCGACACCGCGCCCTGCATCAGGCGGAAGAACACCAGCATCGGCATGCTGGTGGCGAGACCGCACAGGGCCGAGAACAGCACGAACAGCAGGGTCGATACTGCAAAGGTGCGCACTTCGCCGAAGCGCCGTCCCAGCCAGCCGGTGAGCGGCTGCATGATTGCCGCGGCCATGGAATAGGAAGTGATGGTCCAGGTGCCTTCGTTGGGACTCACCCCCAGTGTGCCGGCGATCGCCGGCACCGAGACATTGACAATGGTGATGTCGAGCACTTCCATGAACGTCGCCAGACTGATGGCGATCGTCACCAGCAGCAGCTCCGAGCCGCGCAGCAGCGGCAGCTCGACGCGACGCGGCGGCGCCGCCTCGCTCATGGGCGGCGCAGCGGCTCGCCGCGAATCACCGCGTCGGCCGACTGTTCGGCGGCCTGCAGCTCGGCTGCATAGATCGCGGTGCTGGCCACCGCGCGCGTGTCCGGGGCCGCGGCCAGTGAGGCGCCACTCCGGTCCTTCGTGTCCACGTTCACCGTGGTGGACAGGCCGATGCGCAGCGGGTGGCTGACCAGCTCGTCCGCCTGGAGCACGATGCGCACGGGCACGCGCTGCACGACCTTGATCCAGTTGCCGGAGGCATTCTGCGCCGGCAGCAGGGAAAACGCCGCACCCGTGCCGACGCCGACGCCGGCAATCCGGCCGTGATACTCCACGGCACTGCCGTACAGATCGGCACTGATGCGCACCGGCTGGCCGATACGCAGTGCGCGCAATTGCCCTTCCTTGAAATTGGCCTCCACCCAGAGCTTGTCGAGCGGCACGATCGTGAACAGGGACTGCCCCGCACTCACCTGCTGTCCGGCCTGGACGTTGCGGCGCGCGACGTAGCCGGCCACGGGCGCGCGCAGGGTGGCGCGGCTCGCCGCGATCCAGGCCTGCAGGTAGGCGGCGCGTGCTTCCTGGACCGCCGGATTCTGCTCGGCGGGCACACCGTCGACGAGGGCGTGTGCCGCGCGGGACTGGCGCTGCGCCGCCTGCAGCGCGGCCCGGGCCAGCGCCACCTTGTTTTCGACTTCGCGCAGCTCCTCGGGAGCGATGGCGTGCTGCGCCAGCAGCGGTTCGCGCCGCGCCAGCTCGCCCTCGGCCCACTGCAGGTCGAGCTGGCGGCTGACGATGTTCGTGTCGCTCTGGTCGGCAGCAGCGGCCTGCTGGCGGACCTGCCGCACCGACAGGGCGAGAGTGCTGGCCGCGTGCGCCAGCGCAACCTGGCTGTCGGTCGGGTCGAGCCGCACCAGCACCTGGCCGCCGTCGACGCGCTGTGTCTCCTCCGCCAGCACATCGATGACTGTGCCGCCCGTCTGCGCGGCCACCCCAACCTGGTCGCCCACCACGTACGCGTCGTTGGTGGTCTGGCGTTGCGACAGCACCAGCAGCCAGTAGAGCAACCACGCCAGCGCCAGGGTGACAAAGACCGCACCGATGGCCTGCAGGAATTTCCGCCGACGCGGACTGCCCATCGTCTGGCCTGCTGCGGGATCGTTCATGACTGTGATTCCATCCGGTAACCGCCACCCAGCGCGCGTATCAGTTCCAGTTCCGCATTCAGGCGCTCCAGTTGCGCTCGCGCCGCCGCATCGCGCAGCGCCAGGGACTGCAGGGCGGCGTTGATCACCGGGCGCTCGTCGCTGAGACCGGCCGCGGCGCGTGCCGCGGCACTGGCGCGCAGCGTCTCGGCCGTGAGCACCGCCTGCTCGCGCAGCGCAGCCTCCTGCTCGAGCGTGGCACGGGCGGCGAGCTGTGCATTGACCGCACGCGCCGCCGCCACCACGGTGGCGCGATACCCGGCAACGGCGGCGTCCAGCTCGGCATTGCGGTGGGCGTAGGCGGCGCGCAACGCACCGCCATCGAACAGCGGCAGGTGCACGGCCGCGCCGATCGCGTGGGCCGCGCTGCCCGATTCCAGCAGCAGGCCGAGGTCCCGGCTGGTGACGCCCAGCAGGGCCTTGAAACTCACGTCGGGATAGAAATCGCTCCGCGCGACCTCCCGCTGCTGCAGCGCCGCCTCGACCTGCCAGCGCGCGGCGGCGATGTCCGCGCGCCGGGCGAGCAGATCGAGCCTGGCCTCTTCCGGTAATCCGCTCTGCAGCTGCGGCCAGGGCTGCACCCTGATGACCGGCAGATCGGCAGGGGCATCGCCCAGCAGGGCCGCCAGCGTGATCAGGCGCAGCTGCGCGGAGATCTCCACCCCGCGCTGGTTGTCGCGCGCACTGAGCAGTGCCAGTTCCGCCTGCTGCGATTCCTCGTCCCTGGCGATGCCGGCGTCGACGCGCGCCGCCGCGATCGATACCTGCTGCGTGGCGGCGGCCACGCTTTGTACCGCCAGATCCAGGCGTGCCTGGTCGCTTTGCCAGCCGTAGTAGGTCTGCACGACGTCTCCGGCGAGCGCGAGGGCGACCGCATCGCGCTCAGCGGCGGCAGCGTGCTGCTCATCGATTCTGGCCAGGGTGGCGCTGCGACGGCGGGGCGCCTTGCCGAGCGAATAGCTGGCCTGCAGGCCCAGATCAAACTGGTTGTACCAGTTGAAACCGAGAATCTTGGGCGGGAACAGTCCGTTGTCGCTGAGGCGCTGGCGGCTGGCATCGGCGCCGGCGCTGAGCTGCGCGCGGTATCCGGCCAGGGTGGCGTCCACCGCGGAGCGTGCGGCTTCGAGCCGGGCTTGCGCCGTGGCCAGGCCCGGCGAATTGGCCAACGCCCGGTCCACCAGCCCGTCGAGCGTCGCATCGCCGAAGGCCTGCCACCAATCCGGTCGTGGCCAGGGGGCCGCATCGCCGGAGCTCGACAGCGGCGCCGCGGTGAGCAACTGTGGGGCTGCAGCCGGCGGGGGCAGTCCGGCGCAGGCGCCGAGGCACAGCGCAGCGGCCAGATGCAGCAGCTGCGGCGCCGCGGGCCTCACGCCGGCGCCACCTCGGGCGCTGTTTCAGCGGTTCCGCTCATCGTCGCCAGCGTGTGGGCGTCATAGGCCGCTGCGATTTCCCCGAGACTCGTGAGCAATTGCGTGCGCGCCGGATCGGACAGCGAAGCGAATAATTTCCGGACCGGTGCGAATGCCGCGGGGACGAACTCGCGCGCAAAGGCCTCACCGCGTGGCGTGAGGCGCAGGACCATGCGCCGCCGGTCCTCGGCGCTCGGTACGCGGGTGATCATGTCGAGGGCGACGAGCGTGTCGGTGATACGGCTCATGTTCGCCGGGCTCTGGCCGGAGCCGGGGCACAGCTCCCCGGGGTGCCCAACGCCGCCGGGTTGCGAGTACAGCGTCATCAGAACGCGGAATTCCGCTTCGCCGAGGCCGCTGGGGCGCATGGCCTCGTCAGCGAGCTGGGCCAGCGCCCGGCCCAGCAGCACCAGCGTGCGAAACAGCATGATGTCGGCGATGGGAACCGGCAGCCCGCGGGCTTCAATGCGGCTCAGGCCAGCAAGAATCGCCTGGAATTGCTCTTTAAGCACAGAATCTCCTCTCCGAATAGTTTAGATTGGAATTATTCTGTGTGCAATATTATGAGATTACATTAACTTATTCCAGTCCTCGCGTGGGCCCGGGCGAGGTATTCCTCGCTTTGCATCTCCACCAGGCGACTGCTGGTGCGGCGAAACTCGAAGCCCAGGCGCTCGCCCTGGTAGAGCTGCGCCGGGGCGGCGGCCGCAGAAACGATGAGCTTGACGCCCTGGTCGTAGAAGGCGTCGACGAGGGCGATGAAGCGCCGTGCCGCGTCATCCTGCGGCGTTCCCAGCTGCGGGATCTCGGTCAGGAATACGGTATGAAATTCCTCGGCCAGCTCGGCATAGTCGGCCGCGCTGCGCGCTCCCTGGCAAAGACTGGCGAAGGTGAACCAGACGATGTCGCCCGCGCGCCGTGCGGCATGGAGCGTGCGGCCATTGAGGAGCAGGTGGCGTTCGCTCTCGGTGTACGCGCCGGCCAGTTCCTCGAACAGGGCCGCTAGTTTTCCGCGCGTCCCGGCCTCCTCGGCCGGCAGGTAGATCGGCGCCTGGCGCAGCTGGCGCAACCGGTAGTCGGTGCCGTCGTCTACGAGCAGCACGTCCAGCCGGTTCTCCAGCAAGGCAATCGCCGGCAGGAAGCGCG
>DASWFL010000083.1:0-10878 GCA_036394255.1 Steroidobacteraceae bacterium | reverse complement strand
GGCCGCCAGCTCGGCCGGCGTAATGAACATGTAGGCCTTGAAATTATCCGCACCCTCGTCGAGCCAGTAATTGACCGTGGCCGCGGCATCCTCCGGCCCCTTGAGCTGGTGCAGCTGCACCGCCCAGGAACCAGCGCCCTCCAGGTAAGGCCCGGTGACGTGCATCTTGGGGCCGGGTGATTCCCCGGCGTCGATCTTCTTCTTGATCTCCAGATCGGTGTAGGGTTCGAGCGACCCGGTCGTGCGCATCGTCGTGACGCCCGCGGCAAGGTAGAGCCTCGGAAAGCTGAATCCCATCTCACCATAGATGCCGTCGCCGATCGGATAGAACAGGTGCTCGTGCATGCCCACCAGTCCGGGAATCACGGTGTAGCCGCTCAGATCCAGGACCTGTGCCGTCTTGGGAATCTTCGCCGTCGACGCCGCCGCGATCGAGGTGATCTTGCCCGCGCCCAAGATCAGCGTCTGGTCCTCGAGGGCTGCGGCGCCCGTGCCGTCAATGATGCGGACATGCGTCAGGGCGACAACTGGGGCGTTGACCCTCACAAATTTCAGCACTTCCGCCGACAGATTCTGGCCGGCGGCAACTCTGAAGAGTGACAGGCACAGGATTCCACCCAGTGTAGCGATGCGCATGAAAAATCTCCGAGACTTGGGCCAACCGCGGCGCCAGGAACCGCTCAGCCAGGCTTCGACGCCGCCCGCTTCTGCCTGGCGAGATTCCACCGCTCCAGCTTCTCCCTGGCACCGTTCAGGGCCGGATTCATGGCGTCGTCGTGGCCGGGCTGCTTCGCGGTCAGCTCGATGACGTAGCCGTTCGGGTCACGGAAATAAATGGAGTGGATGAATCCGTGATCCGAGACTCCCCGCGTCTCGATTTCCGCTGCCTTGCCCCGGGCGAGCATCCTGCCCAGGGTCGGTTCGTCGACTTCCAGGGCGATATGCAGGTCATAGTCGTGCTGGGCCCTGAACTCGAACGGCATGTCCGGCGCTTCGAAAAATGCCAGGTACGAGCCGTCGTCGAGCTCGAAGAAGATGTGCAGCGTCTCGGTCGGGCGACCGCTTTTCGTTTCCTTGATCTCGAGCGTCCCCGCGAGCGGCAATCCGAGGAAGTCTTCGTAGAAGCGACGCGTTTCCTCCGCGTCGCGGCAGCGGTAGGCATTGTGATGCAGCCCGCGGATCATGCTTGCCGACCGGCCGCCGCAATGGATTCAGATGGCGACAAAGGACTTGTCCTTGAGCGAGGCGGCGAACTGATCGAAGACCTCGTGCACCTTCCCCCAGCTCTTGAGGCCGCGCATGTTCTTCAGCCAGCGCTCGATGTTCGGATAGGCGGTGTAGCTGCAGCGAATGAGCCCGCCGGCGGTCAGGATCTCGGCGCCCAGGTAGTCCGCCAGCGTGATCGCTTCGCCGCACAGGTACGCCTTGCGCGGACCGATCAGGCTTCCATCCAGGATTTTCAGCCAGGTCTGGGCCTTCTGCTTGCCCCACTCGAGCGTGCCTGACTGAACGGCATCGCCCGGCCGCCGGTGATGTGCAAACACCTGCGGATAGAGCAGCCCATAACCGAAGTCCTTGTTAAAGTTGATCAGAAACCAGTCCATCATCTCGTTCACGTGCGCCCGCGCCTGCAGGTTCTTCGGATAGGCCGGCGAGCCCGCCTTGTCGGCGAGATATTTGACGATGGCAGAAGACTCGGTCAGCCGGAAATCGCCGTCTTCAAGCACCGGGACGAGGCTGTTCGGGTTGATCTGGACGAACTCCGGTTTGAGATGCTCCCCGCTCATCAGATCGACCATCTGGTAGTCGAGATTTACGCCCTGATCCAGCGCGAACAGGTGCACGATGCGGCTGGTGGTGGAGGCAGGGTGGTAATACAGTTTCATGGATCTTGTTCCTATTCAGGCCGGTCGATGCTAACCATCGTAGCGAAACGCGCTCCCCAAGCAAAGGCGTCAGGCCGCTGGTGGCCGGCGGATCGAAAAGCGGGTCTCGGGTGTCGCAACAAAATAGTCGTGATAGCCGGCGCGGGCAATCGGCCGCATGGCGGCCGTATCCAGCAGACCCTCCCTGATGAAGCGTTCGTCGATGTGCACGCCTACCACCTGGCCAAACACGACATAGCGATCGATCTGCGCGCCCTCGATGTCTTGAAGCTGCACCGTCTGCAGCCACCGGCATTCCAGCGCGCAGGACGCCGCCTTGATCCGCGGAGGCTTGACCAGCGTTGAGGGTGCGGCTTCCAGGCCCACTTCCTGCATCTCGTTTACGCCGCGCGGATAGGACCCCGAGGTCGCGATCATCTGCTCGCGCAGCTCCCAGGTGGCGAGATTGCAGACGAACTCCTGGGTCTCTTCGACGAACGCGAGCGAATCCTTGCGGCCCTCGGAGGAGAACATCACCATCGGGGGATTGCCGGAAATGCCGTTGAAGAAGGAATACGGCGCCAGATTGATCTCGCCGCGGGCGTTCATCGAGGAAATCCAGCCGATCGGTCGTGGCGCGACGATTGCCTTGAACGGGTCATGCGGCAGGCCGTGGTTGCGCTTGCGCGGCTCGTAGAACACGGGATGCGCTTGCTGATCAGTGATCAGCGCCGCCGGCCAACAGGTCCGTCAGCATCACCACCTCTGCGGCTACCAGTGAGCGGAGCGTCGGTTCCAGCTGCGGGGCCCACTGCGGGGAATGCAGTCCCGGGATTCTCTTGCCGCTCGCAAGGTCCGCCGGATCGACGGCCCCGATGTGCAGCAGGACGGCCCTGACCCCCGCGCGCCCGTATTGCGAGAAGTCCTCGGCCCCCATCTGCGCGGGCATTTCCCGCACGCTGTCGGGACCCAGATCGCGGCTCAACACCCTGGCCAGGTGCGCCGTCAGGGTCGGGTCATTGTAGACCACGTCTGCATGGTCAGGCATCTTGATCACCGGCATGGCCGGTGCGTCCGCGGCCGTCGCCTCCGCGTCCAGCTGCCGCTTGATGGAAGCGAGCAGGTGTTCACGCACCTTCGGATCGAAAGCGCGCACCGTCATCAGCATCCGCACCTGGTCCGGAATGATATTGCCCGCAGTGCCGGCATGGATGGCACCGACCGTGACGACTGCCGGGGACAGCGGGTTGGTCTCGCGCGAGACAATGGTCTGGAATCCGAGTATGGCGCGCGCGGCGATCACGATGGGATCGACGGCGGTATGAGGGTAGGCCCCATGGCCGCCGCGACCGTAGATCGTCACTTCCAGCGCGTCAGCCGAGGCGCGAAAGTACCCTGCGTGATAGCCGACCAGCCCGGATGGC
The DNA here is from genome assembly GCA_036394255.1 of Steroidobacteraceae bacterium. Taxonomy (GTDB): domain Bacteria; phylum Pseudomonadota; class Gammaproteobacteria; order Steroidobacterales; family Steroidobacteraceae; genus FEN-1191. The sequence goes on along the minus strand of DASWFL010000083.1, from coordinate 7,589 downwards.
AGGGACGCCTCGTCGTGCATGCCAATTACAAAGTCCGGCTTCGGAAACCTTGTAAACAGACCGTCTGCCAACATCGCCTCGGCCCCGCCAGCGACTTCCTCGGCCGGCTGTCCGACCAGCATCAAGGTGCCGTGCCATCCCTTGCGCCGGGCCGCCATGACCTCGGCCGTGCCGTACCAGCCGGCCATGTGCAGATCGTGTCCGCAGGCGTGCGCCACCGGAACCGTCTCTCCGGCATCGTTGCGCGTCGTCACCTTGCTGGCGAACGCCAGCCCGGTCTTTTCCTCGACGGGCAGGGCATCGAGCTCCGTGCGCAGCATGACGACCGGACCGGGGCCATTGCGCAGGAGCGCCACGATTCCCGTCTTCCCGACCCCGGTGGTGACCTCGTACCCCAGGGCTTCCATCCGGGTCGCCAGAGCGTCTGCCGTCCGGACTTCGTGAAAGCTGAGCTCCGGGTGCTGGTGCAGGTCGCGATAAAGCGCCTCAATCTCAGGCTGAATCGTCGCCAATTCCGGTACGGCCTGCCCCGCGTCCCGGGGACCGTCAGCGGCTACCGCATTACCAGCGAGGACGGCCATCAGGAGTGCGGGTAAATGATTTTTTGCCACGACGTTTCTCTCACGACCATTGAGGATGAACACTCTTGCGACTCTCATTGTAGGGTCGCTCACGACCGTCGGCCATTGTTCTCTTGGTTTCGGTTGATGGCGGGCGTACCGGTCCCTTAGACTCCGCTCGGCGCTGCAGGCGTCGCTATGGCCTCGCGCCCGGACCGGATACCGTGACCGCAAACCCCTCGACTGCCGCGCTGCTCGCCTGGCTGACCCCGGCGCTGACCGCGCTGCTGCTCTATGGTCTCGGCCAGGGGCTGGTGAAGCGCTGGATTGGCGAGGTGTCGCCCGCTCGCTTCTGCCTGTATTACGTGTTCGCCACCTCGCTGGTCAATTTCAGTTTTTTCTTTTCACACGCGCATCCGCCGCTGCTCGCCCCCGACGGGCGGCAGTTTTTCGAGACGGGCGTCCTCGCCTACCTGTTCGACGGACTGGCCTGGATCCTCTACTTCCAGTCGATCGCGGCCGGCCCGGTGGCGATCGTCGGCACGCTGTCTGCCGCCTATCCGGCACTCACCGTCCTGTTTGCGCGCGTGTTCCTGCATGAACAGCTCGCCCCGGTCCAGTACCTCGCCGTGGCGCTCGTCATCAGCGGCTGCGCCGGCCTGGCGTATTCGCCTTCGAGTACGGATACCGGCGCATCGGGCCGCCGCTGGATCCCGCTGTCGCTGATGGCGCTGCTGTGCTGGGGAACGTCCAACACGCTGATCAAGTACTCCTACACTTTTCCCAACGCGAGCGACTCGTCGCTCGCGATGTGCAGCTCGATCGGCGGTGCGCTGTCGCTCGGCGTTTTTGGCCTGATCAGGGGTCGCAAGGGCCCGCATACGGTAAAGGCGTGGCTGCATTCCTTCATTCCGATGGGCATGATGGCCGGCGGAAGCCTGGGGCTGATCATCGCGGCACGGTACGGCCCGATCTCCATCGTCTCGCCGCTGATCGGGGCCTACCCGGTGGTCACGCTGTTCTACGCCGCCCTGGTCCTCAAGGAACGCATTTCGCGCCTGCAGTACGCCTGGATCGCCTCGATCGTCATCGGCATCCTGCTCTGCTCCGCCTTTGCGCAGTCATAGCGCCTCCGGAGCCCTGCGTAGCGCCTGCTAGGCGCGACTGGCGAAGTATTCCTGGAGCGATGCCATCCCGAGGCGCTGCGCCTCGAACAGGCTTTCCAGATGCTCGCGTGAATTGACGAGTCCACGGGCGCGCAGCACTCCGCCCTCGTCCACGAGCGCGGCAAACGGCAGGCGGTTGACCTGGTAGCCAAGACCGAGCTGGGCCGATACCACATAGGGTACGCCTGACAGTCCCTGTTTCTGCACGAAGCGCAAATGCTCCTGCGGCTCGCCGTCGCTGGCGAGCACCACGCGCAGCCAGTCCCGTTCCTGCAGGTGACTGGCGCGGATGACCGGCAGCAATGTCTTGCACACCGGACAGGTCGGGGATACGAACACGAGCAGGGTGCTCCGGCCATCGGCGCTCGGCGCGCCAATCTGCAGGGCGTGCCCTTCCAGGTCGGTGACTTCCAGCGGTGCCACGGGTTCACCCACGGCCGGGCCACGATTGATCATCAGGGCACCGGCCGGCGCGATCCGTTCGTGCAGCACGCCAACCTGGCGCGTCAGGGCGAGCAGAATGACGATGAGGGCGAGCACGACCGCCCAGAGCACCACGTTTGAGATCAGCAACGCCGTCATGATCGGGTCCTATTCTGGAGCAGCAGCCGTCCGGCCGTCGCGTACAGCAGGGCCATCGCGGCCAGTCCGAAGCCGATGGTGGCGAAGTCCGTCGGCTCGAGGGCCCGCACACTGCGCGGCGCGAGCACGGCCAGGAACAGGGCCGAAAGCAGCAGATTGCGCCAGACCATCCACCAGGCGATCGGCTGCTCCGGATCGGGACCGCCGCAACCGCAGGCAATGCCGGAGCGGCCCGCCAGGAGGTTGAGCGTGATCGCCGCGCTGTAGACCAGCAGCAATGCGATGGCCAGCAGCACCGCGGGCACGGTGCCGGCCGGTACCCACAAGCCCACCGCCACGCCCAGCTCGAGGGCAGGCATCGCCCAGGACAGCTTCAGCCGCAGCAGCGCCGGGGGCACACGATAATTGGCAAAAGCCGCGCTGAAATGCCGCATGTCGCGCAGCTTGTGGATCGCCGCGAGCGCGAACAGCGCGCTGCCGCCGCACACCATCAGGATCGCGAGCGCCGGATCGAGCCGGACATTAGCCGTCATCGTGCGGCCCGGAACACCTGCATCGCCTGCACCTTAAGCTGTGTCGTGTCTGGCTTATATTATGCGACAATCGCTACACGGTGATCGGGCGCGCGCCACACGGGGAGTTGCAGATGCGGAGCTTTCAGGCATGGGCGGCGCTCCTGGCCATGATGGCGAATGGCTGGGCGGCCGCGTCGGATCCGCTCCCGCCCGACCAATTCGGCATGGAGCCGCTCCCGGCGCGCACGCCGCACTGGATCTACGTCGTCGACTCCGCATTCATGAACGAAATCGATTCGCGCGTGCGCCTCTACGACGCCGACACGCACGGCCATCTGGGCCAGATCGATGCCGGATTCTTTCCCGGCGTCACCCTTTCCCCGGATCGCAATACCATGGCGGTTGGGACCACCTACTTCGCGCGCGGCGGCCACGGCGAACGCACGGATGTGGTGGAATTCACGGACATGACGACGCTCGCGCTCACCGGCGAGATCGTCCTGCCCGCCAAGCGCGCGCAGGCTACCCCCACGTACTTCAATCTCGGGTATTCCAGCGACAGCCATTTTCTGTACGCCGCCTACATCACGCCGGCGGCTTCCTTCGGCGTCCTGGATCCGGCATCCAGGAAGGTGCTGGGCGAAATCGACACGGCCGGCTGCGTGCTGGTGATCCCGTGGGGACCCGATCACGTCTCCTCGATCTGTGACAGCGGCCGGCTGCTCACGGTGACGGTCGATGCCCAGGGCAACGAGGTGTCGCGCGCGCTTTCGGACATGTTTTTCGACGTCGATACCGACCCGCTCTTCGTGCAGGGCATACCGACGGATCGGGGCTACACGTTTCTGTCCTTCCTCGGCAAGGTGCATGAAGTGGATTTTTCCGGACCGGAACCGCTGATTCACGCGCCGTGGTCGCTGGTGAGCGTGGCCGAGGCCGGTCGGTGGCGGCCCGGCGGCCAGCAGCTGGGCGCCATCCAGCGCCGCATGGGCCGGCTGTATGTGGCCATGCATCGCGGCGGAGAGGGCACGCACAAAAAGGGTGGCACCGAAATCTGGGTGTTCGATCTGGGTACCCATCGTCGCATCGCCCGCTGGCCGGTCGCACCGCTGAAACTCGCAGCCGTGACGGCCGTGCAGGTCTCGCAGGATGAGGCCCCGCTGCTGTTCCTCGCCAGCGACAACCCCGCCGCCGTGGCGACGCTGGATGCCTTGACGGGTCGGCTGCGCCACGTCGATACGAACCTGGGCCAGACCCCATGGCTGATCCTCAATCCCTAGGGCGAATACCATGCAGCGGCTAGATCGACTATTCGAGAGTAGCGCCCGATCCCTGGCGCAACGCTCTTCGCGCCGCAGCTTCATCGGCGTCCTGGGGCGGATCCTGACCGGATCGCTGCTCGTACCGCTCCTGCCGATCGATCGCATCCATCGCGCCGAGGCCGCCAGCGGGCCGGAAGGGTCGCCAGGTGCGGCAGAGAAAGCGCCGGCCGCCGCGAAGGGAAAGTCTGCCAGCAAGGCCTACACCGAAGATCAGGAGAGTTGCGATTACTGGAAGTACTGCGCGATCGATGGCTTTCTATGCTCCTGCTGCGGCGGCAGTTCGCACACCTGCCCGCCAGGCACCCAGCAGTCCGTGGTCTCCTGGATCGGCACCTGCCACAATCCTGCCGACGGGCGCGACTACATCGTGTCGTACAACGATTGTTGCGGCAAGGCGAGTTGCGGCAACTGCGACTGCTACCGCAATGAGCGCGAGCGGCCGCTGTACCGGCTGAGCCGCAACAACGACGTCAACTGGTGCATGGCGAACACCGGCTCGGACTATCACTGCACGGTGTCGGTCATACTGGGATCCGCGGGCCCGTGAACCGATGGTCCTTGCCCATGGCGCTGCTGGGTGTCACGGCAGCCGTGGGCAGTGCCGCGCGGGCCGGCCCTGCCCAGGACTACGCCCTGCATTGCATGGGTTGTCATGGCGCCAATGCACAGGGCGTGCCCGGCAAGGTACCGCCGCTCGCGCACTCACTGGTCCGCTTCATGAACAATGCGGCGGGGCGCCGTTACGTGCTGCGCGTACCCGGCGCCGCCAATTCCATGCTGAGCGACGCACAATTGGCGGCGGTGCTCAACTGGGTCGTCACGCAGTTCGATGCCGACGAGCTTGGCGCCACGACCCCGCGGTTCGGCGAGCAGGAAGTCGCCGCGAATCGCCACACGCCGATGGCGGGTGTACTGGCCACGCGTGCGGCCGTGCTGAGGGAAATCGCGGCAGTCGGCCCCGCGCCAGCGACGGGGTACTGAGTGGCGCCCTCCGGGGAGGCTCTATCGTGATGAAAATCAGTATCTGCTGCTGGCTCGGCATCGCAGCGTGGACTGCCACCGCCGTCGCGGGCGAAGAGACCGTGATCACGGGCCTCCTGGGGCCGGAGGGACCGCTGTACATCGGCCACGACCTCTACTTCGTGGGCTGGGTCTCCAATACGCTGTCGAAGTGGGACGGCAAGACGATAACGGTACTGAACAAGCTGGCGGGCTGCGGGCACAACGGGCTGGCCCTCACCCGGCAGAAGACCTTTCTCGTCGCCTGCACCGAAGAACGGGGCGCTATCCTCGAACTGGACCTGGCGGGCAGGCCACTTCAGCGCTGGGACGCCGACGACCGGGGCAGGAAGTTCAGCGGCGGAATCAACGATATTGTGGTGACCGCCAATGGCGGCGCCTACGCCACGGTGTTCGGCCCCTATCAAAGCGTACCGACCGCGGTGGTCGGCAGGATCATCTACCGCGCCCCAGCCAGCCAGAAATGGGTCGAGGTGGCGAATGATCTCAATTACGCCAATGGCATCGGTGTCTCTCCGGATCAGCAGACACTCTATGTCAGCGAAACTGTCGGCAACTGCATTCTGAAATTCCATGTCAACGGTGACGGCTCGCTTGGCCAAAGATCGAACTTCGCCCTGCTGAACCTGCTGACGCCCGACAAAGTCAGGTCCTGGTGGCTGGGGCCGGACAGCATGAAGATCGATCCCAGCGGCAATATGTATGTGGCCCAGTGGTCTGGCGGAAAGGTCCTGAAGATTTCCCCCGACGGCCGGCTGCTGCACGTCTTCCCGATCGCCGCGGGCGATGGCACGACCAACGTTGCATTCGGCGAGGGCGGGAAGTCCCTCTATGTGACCGTCGTGAAGGACCCCAACGATCCGCAGGCGAAAGGCAGCATCGTGAGAATCGCGAACGTGCCGTGACGCTCAGACCTCTTTGGCGAGCATCGCGTCGACGTCCACGACGAATCCGGGAATGAAGCCCCTGTGTTTGGTGCTGTTCCACCAGGCGCCGCCGCGCACCGTCCTGAGCAGACCGCTCAGCAGTACTCCGCCCGTCATTTCAAATGTTCCCTTTGGAAAAATGCCGCGCTGGGTCCGGTCCCAGATGTGGAAGGCCGCCCAGGCATTTTCAGACAGGAATTGCTCCAGCCTCAGCTGATCAGGCGCGTCCAGCGCGACCTCCCCGTGTAGGCCAGCGGTCATCAACACGGCGATGTCGCGGTTTCGGGCAATGGCCATCCGGATCACGGTCCATTGCGCCATCGTGGAATTGTGCTCGCTGCGCTGCAAGGCGGCCGTATTGGCTCTGATCTGCGCGCCAATGAAGCCCAGGGACACAATGACGCCCACCGAAGCAACGATTTGCGCGAGATAAAATGAATCTTCGAGTGTCACGGTCTTCAGTCAGCCGGTCGGGAGTTCAGCAGGATACGCCTGCTCCCCACCGCCGACTCCACGGGGCTCGAAGGCGACTTCATAGCCTTCTATACCACAGTACCGATCCCGATTCTTCGCCACGAACGGCTGGCGATCGTCGATGCTTCTCCGAATTGACCACGCAAAACGGACGGGGCTAGCCAGGCGCAGCCAGAACACGAAGACGAAATTTCAGCCAATGGGACGCAACCACTAGCGCACCGAAACCCACCACGCCGAGTCCGGCATCAGCCAACAGCATCGCCTGGGTCCCCACGCGATCGTGTACCAAGCCTTCCAGGAAGGTAGGGACAACCAGCGAAAAGTTCGCCAGTGACCACAGCCCCGCTGCCTTCGTCGACGCAGCACCCTTGCCGATCGCAGTCATTACGATCCCAAGCAGGGCAACCGTGCCGCCGGAGGCCAGCGTTCGGTACAGCAGTTCCACGCCCAGGAAGTACCCTGGTGTGCGTGGTGCAACGGAAAAGGCCAGCATCACGGCAATCATCGACCATCCCGCCAGCACATAGGTATTCCAGGCGCCTATGCGAGTGGACAGCCAGCCGGAAACAACCGCACCTGCAATGCCAGTCGCAGCCCCGAAAACGCTGAAGCCTGCAAGCTGGTCCGGAGTCACGGCCCACTCGTGCGCGACCGCGCCGATCAGTCCCGCTTCGGTTCCCGAGCCGAAGGGAATCACGCACAAAACCGCGACGATCACGCCTTCCCGCGTGCGCAGGAAAGCCCATAGATCTCGAAGCGCACCACCGAGCCGCGCCGGGAATTCCCAAAGTGGCGGCGATCGGCCGGGCGCTACCAGCAGAATCGCCGTGCCGGCCAGGACTGCCGTTGCGAGATTGACGCTGGCTGCGGAGGCTCGGCTGTTCATATGAGTCAGCAGCCAGAGAGTTCCCGCACCCCCGACTGCCTTGGCGAACGTACCCCCGGCCGCATAAAAGCCGCTCGCAGAGCCGAGTCTGGCATGGGGCACGTCGTAGGCCATGATGCCTTTAACCGCAGCAGC
>DASWFL010000082.1:0-6854 GCA_036394255.1 Steroidobacteraceae bacterium | reverse complement strand
TCGATCTGGTGGCAGTGGCCCGCCAGCGCCTCATCGACGCTGTTGTCGATGACCTCGTGCGCCAGGTGATTGGGCCGCGTGGTGTCGGTATACATCCCCGGCCGCCGGCGGACGGGTTCGAGTCCGGACAGGACCTCGATGTCGGAAGCGTTGTACGACTGTGCCATCAGGCGGGGACCACCTCAGTTCGGGGCGCGCGGATTCTAGCAAAACCCGCCCAGCCGAATGTTCCGCCAGGCGTCAATCCAGGTCGGCCAGGAGCGCGGCGCGGAACGCGGCCGGCACGGGATCGACGCTCGCGCTGTAGGCCGGCAGATCGATGCCGGCGGCGAGTCCGGCTCCCGCCTTGAGTGCCGCGGCGCCCGCCGGCTCGAGGACAAAGCGCAGGAAGTGCACGGCCGAGGTCTTGGTTTCGTTCTCGCGCTCCAGATCCTCATCGGCGATGGCATAGACGCGTCCGCCACCGGCCACCTGCATCCAGCAGCGGCGCTCGATGCCGCGCAACTCACCCAGGCGGCGCGAGCGCTCGGCCGGATCGTCGTATTCGATCAGCATCGTGGCCCTGAAATCACTGCCGCCCGGGATCAGCGGGTTGTAAGCGGCGAGCTCCCCGGCTATCCCTTCGGGCTCGAACACGCGCTCGGTGCGCAGCATCTCCTGCACCTGGTAACGCACCGTCTCGCGATCCTCGAAACTCCAGCTGCAGTGCGCTCCGACCTGCAGCCGGCGCGTGGCGCGATGCGCGATCATGCGGGCGCGGATGGCGGGCCGCGCACGGGCGTACTGCTCCAGCGAGAGCAGATCGGCCGCGGTGAGTGGCTCTGCCATGGCGGCCGGCTAGATGCCGTAGGCGATGCGCAGCAGCTTCAGGGGCGGCGTCGGCTGGCGGCCCGGATCGGCGAGCCCGCTTTGAATCTGGTGCCCGGCCATCGGGCAGTCGCTCGAATAGTAATCGGCATTGGCAGCGGCGACCCGCTGCACCACGGGTGCCGCGATCTTCATCGAGGCCGCGCGGAATTCGCTCTTGACCGCGTAGCTGCCGTCATGCCCGGAGCAACGCTCGATCACCTCGACCGTCGTGCCGGGCACCAGCTGCAGCACGTCGCGCGTCTTCAGCCCGATGTTCTGCACGCGCAGATGACAGGGGACGTGATAGCTCACCTTGCCCAGCCGCGCCTTGAAGTCGGTGCGCAGGAGCCCGGCCCGGTGGCGCAGCATCAGGTACTCGAAGGGATCGAAGACGCGCTCCCTGACCCGCTGCACGGCTTCGTCCGCAGGAAACATCAGCGGCAATTCCTGCTTGAACATCAGCACGCAGGAAGGGATCGGCGCGACGATGTCGTAGCCCTGCTCCACCAGGCGCAGCAGCTGCGGGATGTTCTGCTCCTTGAGACGCGCCACGGCCTCCAGATCCCCCACCTCGAGCTTGGGCATGCCGCAGCAGCGCTCGCGCGCAGCGAGCCTGACTTCGATGCCGTTGTGCGCATACACCGCCGCCAGATCGATCGCCAGGTCCGGCTCGTTGCGATTGCCGTAGCAGGTCGTGAACAACACCACGCGGCCGGCCGTCCCGGCTGTCGCCTGTACGGGCGTCGCCGGAACCGGCAGATCGCGCAACCGGCGGCGCGCGCTCCTGGAGTGGTACTTGGGGAGCGGGGCCTGCGGGTGCACGCCCAGCGTCTGATCGAGCAGCTGGCGCCCCAGCCTGGTGGAGTTCACGTAGTTGACGAGCTGCGCCACGACCGGGATGCCCGCGAGCGTCCCGACCCGGTCGGTTGAGGTCAGCAGGCGATCGCGGAACGAGCTCTCCCCCTTGCGGGCCTTGACGGCCTTGGCGCGCAGCATCAGGTGCGGAAAATCCACGTTCCAGGGGTGCGGCGGCACGTACGGGCACTTGGTCATGTAGCACATGTCACAGAGGTAACAGTGATCGACGACCTTCCAGTACACGCGCTTGTCGACACCATCGAGCTCGCCGCTGGGCGACGCATCGATGGCATCGAACATGGTCGGAAACGCCTGGCAGAGGCTGAAGCAGCGCCGGCAGCCGTGGCAGATGTCGAACACGCGCCCGATTTCCTGCTCGAGCGCGCGTTCGTCATAGAAGGACGGATCGCGCCAGTTCAGCGGATGCCGGGTCGGGGCGTCGAGATTGCCTTCCCGGTTGGTCAAAGCGTATCGAGCGCCTTCTGGAAGCGATTGGCGTGCGAGCGCTCGGCCTTGGCCAGGGTCTCGAACCAGTCGGCGATCTCGCTAAAGCCCTCGGTGCGAGCTGCCTTGGCCATGCCCGGATACATGTCCGTGTATTCGTGGGTTTCGCCCGCGATGGCCGATTTCAGGTTGGCCTTGGTCTCGCCAAAGGGCAGGCCCGTGGCCGGATCACCCACGGCTTCCAGGTACTCGAGGTGGCCATGGGCGTGGCCCGTTTCGCCCTCGGCGGTCGAGCGGAACACGGCCGACACGTCGTTATAGCCTTCCACGTCCGCCTTGCCCGCGAAATACAGATAGCGGCGATTGGCCTGTGATTCGCCGGCAAATGCATCCTTCAGATTCTGTTCGGTCTTGGTACCCTTGAGATTCATGGTCTGCTCCTAGCCCCTGTTGAGTTTAGACTCAGTCTAAGCAGTTCGGACTCTACGACCTTCGCCCGCGGCTCGTCAACCGCGTTGACCGCCGCGGCCTCCGCTAATAGGGTGCGCAGTCCCTTAAGGATGAACAGAGGCAGACGTGCCCAAAACCAAGGAAGCCGGCTTTGAGGCCACGATCGCTGAGCTCGAGGCGCTGGTCGCGCGCATGGAGGCGGGTGACCTGCCGCTCGATGAGGCCCTGCGCGGCTTCGAGCGCGGCGTGCAGTTGACGCGCGATTGCCAGACCGCCCTGCAGGCCGCGCAGCAGCGGGTCCAGATCCTGACGCAGCGCCCCGGCGGCGCGACCGTCGAGGACTTCAGCGCACAGAACGCAGCCGATGATCCCAGTGCCGACTCTTGAGCCGCTCGTCGGCCTGGATGACGGGGGATTCCAGGAGCAGTTGCGCAGGGCCCAGGCGCGCATTGAACGGGTCCTCGAGGACGCGCTCGCCACGCGCGACAGCGCGGCGCCGCGGCTGCACGCCGCCATGCGCTATGGCGTGCTCGACGGCGGCAAGCGGCTGCGCCCGCTGCTGGTCTACATCACCGGCGCGTCCCTCGGGGCCGCGGTGGATTGCCTCGATGCTCCGGCCGCCGCGGTGGAGCTGATCCACGCCTACAGCCTGATTCACGACGATCTGCCGGCGATGGATGACGACGATCTGCGTCGTGGCCGTCCGAGCTGCCACCGGGCTTTCGACGAGGGCACCGCCATCCTCGCCGGGGATGCCCTGCAGGCCCTCGCCTTTGGCGTGCTCGCGCGCGGGACGCCCCGGCTCCCCGAGCGCACGAGGCTCCAGATGCTCATCGTCCTGGCCGAAGCCATCGGCACCGAAGGCATGGCCGGCGGTCAGGCCCTGGATCTCGAGGCCGCCGGCGGCGCCGCGGACCCGGCCGGTCTGGAGCAGATGCACCGGCGCAAGACCGGCGCCCTGATCCGCGCCAGCGTGCAGCTCGGCGCGCTCGCCGCCGGCGATGCCGGAGAGGCGGTCCGCGACGCCCTGCGCCACTACGGGGAGGAAATCGGCCTCGCCTTTCAGATCCAGGACGACATCCTCGATGTCACCGGCGAAACCACCCTGCTCGGCAAGCATACCGGTGCCGACGCGGCCCACGGCAAGCCCAACTACCCCAGCGTATTCGGCCTCGAACGCTCCCGCCGGCTGGCACTCGAACACCGTGACCAGGCGCTGGCGGCCCTGGCGGGGCTGGGGGCTGCCGCGGCACCGCTCCGTGCCCTCGCGCACTATGTCGTGGACCGCGTGCACTAGCCGCGTGCACTAGCCGCGTGCACCAGCCGCCTGCAGTAAACTGACGCCATGGCCGACCCCCAGGAAGCTTTCAGCCTGCTGCGCACGATTTCCGCGCCGGCGGACCTGCGCGCGCTGCCGGAGCAGAAGCTGAAGCAGCTGGCCGGGGAACTGCGCCAGTTCCTGATCGAGACCGTCAGCACGCGGGGTGGCCATTTTGCGGCCGGCCTGGGCACGATCGAGCTGACGATCGCCCTGCATTATGTCTTTGACACGCCGAACGACCGGCTGGTGTGGGACGTCGGGCACCAGGCCTATCCGCACAAGGTGCTCACCGGACGTCGCGAGCAGCTGCACACCGTCAAGCAGCATGGCGGGCTGGCGCCCTTTCCCCACCGCGGCGAGAGCGAATACGACACCTTCGGAGTCGGTCATTCCAGCACCTCGATCAGCGCCGCCCTCGGCATGGCGCTGGCCGCGGCCGCCAAGGGGGAATCCCGCCGCGTGATCGCGGTGATCGGCGACGGCGCACTCAGCGCCGGCATGGCTTTTGAAGCGCTCAACCATGCCGGGAGCCTGCCGGCCGATCTGCTCGTCATCCTCAACGACAACGACATGTCGATCTCCGAGAACGTCGGCGCCATGTCCAAGTACCTGGCACGCGTGCTGTCGGGACGCTTCTATGCGCACCTGCGCGAAAGCGGCAAGCGCGTGTTGCGCCGGATGCCGCAGCTGCGCGAGTTCGCGCGCCGCTCCGAGAAGCACGTCAAGGGCATGTGGCTGCCCGGCACCGTGTTCGAGGAGATGGGCTTCAACTACATCGGCCCGATCGACGGCCACGATCTGAAGTCGCTGGTGCGCACGCTGAAAAACCTGCGTGGCCTGTCCGGACCGCAGTTCCTGCATGTGGTCACGCAAAAGGGCAAGGGCTACGCGCCGGCAGAGGCCGACCCGATCACCTGGCACGGCCCGGGCCCCTTCGATCCGCTCACCGGCCAGATCCACAAGGGCAAGGCGGCCGGACCGAGCTACTCCCAGATTTTTGGCGACTGGCTCTGCGACATGGCGGCGAGCGATTCGCGCATCGTCGGCATCACTCCGGCCATGCGCGAGGGCTCCGGGCTGGTGGAATTCTCCAAGCGCTTTCCGGAGCGCTACTTTGACGTCGCGATCGCCGAGCAGCATGCCGTGACGCTCGCGGCCGGCCTGGCCTGCGAGGGCCTGCGGCCGGTGGTGGCGATCTATTCGACCTTTCTGCAGCGCGCCTACGATCAGCTCATTCACGACGTGGCGCTGCAGAATCTTCCGGTGGTCTTTGCGCTCGATCGCGCCGGCGTGGTGGGCAGCGATGGTGCCACCCATCACGGCAGCTATGACTACACGTTCCTGCGCTGCATTCCGAACCTCGTGATCATGGCGCCCGCCGACGAAAACGAGTGCCGGCAGATGCTCTACACGGCGAGCTGCTGCGAAGGGCCCGCCGCCGTGCGCTACCCGCGCGGCCAGGGTCCGGGCGCGCGCGTCGAGACAGCGATGAGTGCCCTGCCCGTGGGCCGCGCCGAGTTGCGCCGCCGCGGCGCCTCCGGGCTGTTGTTGCTGTCATTCGGACCTATGCTGGCGGCGGCCCTGGTTGCCGGCGAGCGGCTGGACGCCACGGTGGTCAACATGCGCTTCGTCAAGCCGCTGGATGAAGCGCTTCTGCGCGAGTCGGTGCCGCGGCACCTCGCGCTGGTGACGCTCGAGGAAAACACGGTTGCCGGCGGCGCGGGGAGCGCGGTGGCGGAATTGCTCGATGCCGCGGGCCTCTCCGGGCCGCGCCTGCACCTCGGACTGCCCGACCGCTTCATCGAGCACGGCACAAGGGAGCAATGCCTCGCCGATGCCGGGCTCGACACGGCCGCCGTGGTGGCGGCGATCGAGCGCTGGTGGCTGCCGCAGGCGCGCAACTTGAATACCGGCCGCACCGCCACCAGAATGGCTACGGCGGTGCGTTCCGGGCCGTCCTGAACCACAAAAGGTGCCCCATGGACATTGCCGTGGTCGATCGTGACGGCAGCAAGCTCGGCGTCGAGGATGTGCAGAGCCGCGTGGACACGCGCCGCATTGCCATCGACCGCGTCGGCATCAAGGACATCCGCCATCCGGTGCGCGTCAAGGACCGCTCGGCCGGCGAGCAGCACACGATCGCGACCTTCAACATGTACGTGAACCTGCCCCATAACTTCAAGGGCACGCACATGTCGCGCTTCGTGGAGGTGCTGCACCACGAGCGCGAGATTTCGGTTGATTCCTTTCCGGCCATGCTCGTCGAGATGACCGCCCGGCTCCATGCCGACACCGGCCACATCGAGATGACTTTTCCCTACTTCGTGAACAAGCGTGCGCCGGTCTCGGGCGTCGAGAGCCTGATGGATTACCAGGCCACGCTGATCGGCGAGTACAGCCACGGCGAGACCACCATGTGGGTGCGGGTCGTGGTCCCGGTCACGAGCCTGTGCCCCTGCTCGAAGGGCATCTCGGAGCGCGGTGCGCACAATCAGCGCTCGCACCTGAGCATCAAGGTGCAGTTGCTCGAGCACATGTGGATTGAGGAATTGATCGGCCTCGCCGAGGGCGCGGCATCCTGCGAGCTGTACGGCATCCTCAAGCGCCCGGACGAGAAATACGTGACCGAGCGCGCCTACGACAATCCCAAGTTCGTCGAGGACATGGTGCGCGATATCGCGACGGCGCTGAACCAGGACAAGCGCATCGATGCCTACGTGGTGGAGAGTGAAAATTTCGAGTCCATTCACAATCATTCGGCATACGCGCTGATCGAAAAGGATAAGTCTAAGCCTGCGACGAAGAACTGAGCCTCCGGACTCGAAATTTCAGTGCAGGCTAATCGGACCACACGTGTGGTCCGGTTAAGCGCAGCGGCCGGAACTAAAACTTCGAATCAATCCACATTGGCTCCGACGTAACCTGAAGGTTA
>DASWFL010000081.1:0-3257 GCA_036394255.1 Steroidobacteraceae bacterium | reverse complement strand
TAGATCAGGAAGGCGCCCTTGGCCGACTTGGCGGCGCCATCGATGGCGTTCCACAGCTTGAGCAGGTAGTTCAGGTCCCACTGCAGTTCGGGCGCGGTGCGGCCGATGCCGGCGGTGCGCGCAATGATGGACATGCCCTTGGGGTACTCAAGCTGGTCCATCGCCTCCTTGAGTTCGGCACGGTCCTCGCCCTCGATGCGGCGCGAGACACCACCGCCGCGCGGGTTGTTGGGCATCAGCACCACGTAGCGGCCGGCCAGCGAGATGAAGGTGGTCAGGGCCGCGCCCTTGTTGCCGCGCTCTTCCTTCTCGACCTGGACGATCAGTTCCTGGCCTTCGCGGATGACTTCGTTGATGCGGGCCTGGCTGGGGGAGACGCCTTCGGCGAAATACTGCTTGGAGATTTCCTTGAAGGGCAGGAAGCCGTGGCGGTCCTCGCCGTAATCGACGAAGCAGGCCTCGAGGCTGGGCTCCACGCGCGTGACCACGGCCTTGTAGATGTTGCCCTTGCGCTGCTCGCGCCCTTCGATTTCGATTTCGTAGTCGAGCAGCTTCTGGCCATCGACGATGGCAAGGCGACGTTCTTCCGACTGCGTGGCGTTGATGAGCATCCGTTTCATGATGCGTTTCCTTTATTCGTTTTCTCTGGGGCGCGCCGGAGTGCAGCCTCTGCTGCCAGACCGTCACGCCTTTGACTCGTAATCAAAGACAGGCTCGCGAGGGAGCCGAGATGCCGGACTGACGCGTCGAAACGAAAGGAATCGCCGGATGCCCTGATGCTTGAGACCTGGCTCAAGTCAGCAATGGGGGCAAGGGCAGGGGGACGAGAGCGATGAGAGAGGCACGCCGTCCAGCTTCAAGCGAAGCTGCTGCACGTGCGGGGCAGGCGGGAGGCTTGGGGGCGGCAATGATCCTGGGCGCAGGCGTTTTCCTGCTCCACAGCGTGACCATCCATGCCCAAAAGATCCACATGCTCGCTTTTGATCCGCTGGCAGCGGTGGACGCCGGGTCCGACCCCTTCTGCCAGCTTGAGATTCCGTATCAGTGTTTCAATTCGTCAGCCACAACCGATGCAACGACGAACTTCGCAGGCCATCTTTTCCTGCTGTTTCGCGTGCATGACACCGGATGGCATCGACCTGCCTGTGCGGGGAAATGGTTGTTTGGACTAAACTCCATGAGAATCAACCACTTATAAATAGTTCGGCACAGGTGAAACACATTATAGAGGGCAAACCGGCAGACGACCGTTCCCTGAACGCAGCCACTGCCGCAGTGCGGCTGATCGAAGTCGATGACGATTCGGCCGGACAGCGGTTGGACAACTTTCTCATACGCCATCTCAAGGGCGTTCCCAAGACCCATGTCTATCGCATCATCCGCAGTGGAGAAGTGCGCATCAACAAAGGGCGCGTCAGTGCGGAAACCCGCGTTTCTACCGGCGATATCGTCCGCATACCGCCCGTGCGCATTTCCGAAAAAGTCGCCGAAAAGGCCGAGCGGCCAGCGCCAGCCAGGGATTTCCCCAGTCTGCTGGAAGACGAGCACCTGATCGCCATCGACAAGCCCGCCGGTGTGGCCGTGCATGGCGGATCGGGTGTGAGTTTTGGTGTCATCGAGCAACTGCGCCAGGCGCGGCCGCAAAGCCGTTTTCTGGAGCTGGTGCATCGGCTCGACCGCGAGACATCCGGCATCTTGCTGGTGGCCAAGAAGCGCTCGGCGCTGACGCATCTGCAGGACCAGTTCCGCGAGCGCGAGACCGGCAAGACCTACCTGGCCCTGGTCCAGGGCACCTGGCCGGCCAACCACAAGGTGATTGATCTGCCGCTGCACAAATACCTGCAGGCCGACGGCGAACGCCGCGTGCGGGTGACCACGGCCGATGATCCTGACGGCATGCGCTCCGTCACGCTGGTGCGCGTTCGCAGCACGCTGGCGCCCCAGCCCCTGCTGGGACTGCCGGCCATGAGCCTGCTGGAGGTGACCATCAAGACCGGGCGCACGCACCAGATCCGCGTGCACCTGTCCAGCCAGGGGCACCCGATTGCGGGCGATGACAAATATGGCGACTTCGACCTGAACCGACGCCTGCAGAAACAGGGGCTCAAACGCATGTTCCTGCACGCATGGCGGCTACAGTTCACCCACCCGGCCAGTGGCGAGCGGGTGGAGCTGCGCGCCGAGCTTCCCGAAGAACTGGCCCGTTTCGCCGGCTGACGCTGGCTCTGACTCCTTGTAGATATGACAAATCCTGGTTCTTCCGAGATGCACCGTGCGCGCCGCTTCGATCTCATTGCCTTCGACTGGGATGGGACGCTGTCGGATTCCACCGCGGTGATCGTCAAGTGCATTCAGGCGGCCGTGGCCGATGTGGGGGGCACGCCTCCCAGCGATGAGGCGGCGTCCTATGTGATCGGCATGGCGCTGATGCCCGCATTGGCGCGTGCAGCGCCCGATGTGCCGCCCGAAAAATACCCCGAGCTGGGCAACCGCTATCGCCACCATTTCATCAAGCACCAGGACGACATCAGCCTGTTCGCCGGCGTGCTGCCCATGCTGGCGGCGCTGCGCGAGCGAGGGCACCTGCTGGCCGTGGCCACGGGCAAGAGCCGGCGTGGTCTGAACGATGCGCTGCAGGACCCGCAGCTGCGCGGCATGTTCGACAGCTCGCGCACGGCGGACGAGACCGCCGGCAAGCCGAATCCGCTGATGCTGCAGGAGCTGATGGCCGAATTTGGTGCGGACCCTTCGCGGGTGCTGATGATCGGCGACACCACGCACGACCTGGAACTGGCCCGCAATGCAGGCTGTGCCAGCGTGGGCGTGGGCTATGGCGCGCATCCCACCGACGGCTTTGGCGTGCTGAAGCCGTTGCATGTGGCGCAGAGTGTTGCGGATTTGCATCAGTGGCTGTTGGCCCATGGCTGAGTCGTCATGCCCGCGTCAGCGCGTGGATTCATGCTCGTGAGGTGTGCCGTTGACCGTTGAACGCATCGTTCTGTGCGCCAGCGATGCCCTGCAGGAAGGGGCGAATGCCGTGCCTTTCGACGTGGTCTACGCGGGTCATGCCTGCCGCGCATTCGCCATCCGCTTCGAGGGACAGGTGCATGCCTATCTGAATCGCTGCACCCATGTGGCCATGGAGATGGACTACCAGCCGGACCGCTTTTTCGATGACACCGGACGCTGGCTGCTGTGCGCCACCCATGGAGCGGCCTACGCGCCCGACAGCGGCGCCTGCGCTGGCGGGCCCTGCC
>DASWFL010000080.1:0-4026 GCA_036394255.1 Steroidobacteraceae bacterium | reverse complement strand
CCGTGCCATGCGCGCTGCGACATCCCTGGCGTTGATTTTTTTCGCGACGGCCTGGACGCCGGGCCGGGCCGCAACCGCTCCTCCGGTCGTGGCGCTGGATGCCAAAGTCGCGGCCGGATTCGCCGCGCTGGCGCTGAAGTGCCTGCACACGGAATATCCCAACCACATCAGTCACTCGATGGACAGCGATGCGGACGCGGGCCCTCCGCATGTCCTGACTCCGGCCTTCTACGGCTGCTATGACTGGCATTCGGACGTCCACGGCCACTGGCTGCTGGTGCGCCTCGTGCGAATGTTTCCGGACGCGCCCTTTGCCGCGGCGGCGCGCGCCGAACTGGCGCGCAGCTTCACCGCAGAGAACATGGCGGGCGAGGCCGCCTACCTCAAGCACGAAGGCCGCACCTCCTTCGAGCGCCCGTACGGCCTGGCCTGGCTGCTGCAATTGTCGGCCGAGCTGCGCGAGTGGCCCGATGCGCAGGCGCAGCTGTGGTCCAGCGCCCTGCGTCCGCTGGAAGCTGAAGCCGCGGCGCGGATCAAGAGCTGGCTGCCGAAACTCCAGTACCCCATCCGGATCGGCGAGCACGACCAGACCGCTTTCTCCTTCGGACTGATCTGGGACTGGGCCGGCGTCGCCGGTGACGCACAGATGCGTACTTTGCTCGCGGACGCCGCAGGGCGGTTCTACCGCGGCGACCGCGATTGCCCGCTGCGCTACGAACCCTCCGGCGAGGACTTCCTCTCGCCCTGCCTGGCCGAGGCGGACTTCATGCGCCGGGTGCTTAGGCCGTCCGAGTTCAGCCGCTGGCTGTCGGACTTCCTGCCCGGAATTCCGCGCCGCTCCGCCGTAGCGTGGCTGCAACCGGCGATCGTGACCGATCGGGCCGATCCCAAGCTCGCTCACATCGACGGGCTGAACCTCAGTCGTGCCTGGATGCTCGAAGGCATTGCACACGCGCTAAAGGCCGGGGATCCGCGCATCGCGGCGCTCATGAATGCCGCCGCCCTGCATCGGCAGGCCGCACTGCCCGCCGTGACGGGCGAGCATTACGAGGGCGGTCACTGGCTGGGCACCTACGCGGTGTACCTGACGAGCCAGGCCGGGCTCCGCTAACTCGTCGTTCCTTCGCGCCCGCGGCCCAGCCCGATCGCCCCTTGCAGGGCCTCGCTGTTGTTCACTCGATGGTGATGATGACCTTGCCGCGGGCGTGGCCGGCCTCGACGTAGCGCATGGCAGCCGGGAGTTCCTTCAGGCTGTACCTCCGGTCGATGTACGGCGTCATTTTCCCGCTCTGCATGAGCTCGCCCAGGATCGACAGGTCCTTCGGATTCAGTTCCGCCAGGAACGGGGCGAACTTCTGGCTTACGAATTGCGACAGGATGATCGCATCGAGCGGGGTGATCAGGAACCCGATCCAGTCACCCAGGCTGGCACTGCCGACCATGACGAGGGATCCCTTGGGGTTGAGGACGCGACGGTACTCCAGCAGCGAGTGCGTCCCGACCGTATCGACGATCAGGTCGTAGTGCTCGCTCCCCTTGGTGAAATCATCCCGCGTGTAGTCCACGACGTGATCCGCGCCCAGCGATTGGACCAGCGAGAGATTCTTCGTGCTGCACACGCCGGTCACATCCGCACCGAAGGCCTTGGCGATCTGCACGGCGAAGGTCCCGACGCCACCGGAAGCACCGTTGACGAGCACTTTCTGCCCGGGCTGGACCTGTCCCTTGTCGCGCAGGGCCTGCAGTGCGGTGATGGCCGCGATGGGAACCGAAGCGGCCTGCTCAAAGCTGACGTTGGCCGGCTTCAGCACCACGGCTCGGCTCTCGCGCACCGTCACATACTCGGCGAAGGCCCCGGTCCTGCCGCCGAACACCTCGTCGCCCACCTTGAAATGAGTGACCCCGCTCCCGACCGCCTCGACCGTCCCGGCAAAATCAACGCCCAGCCGCGGCACGTCCGGTACGCCCATGCCGGCGCTCAGGCGCACGAGGTAGGGCTTGCCCCGCATGTAATGCCAGTCGAGCGGATTGACGGAAGCCGCGCGCACCCGGACCAGCAGTTCGTCGGCCTTGGGGACGGGCTTGGCGATGGCCTCCAGCCTGAGCACCTCCGGCGGGCCATAGCAGCGGGAGACGATGGCTTGCATCGTCTGGGCATTCGCGGGGAGCGCAGGCGCCGGAGCGCAGGCCGAATCGTGGCTCATGGCCAGCGCCAGGGACCCGAGCGCGACGACGAGGACCGCCCCAACGCTGCCGAGAATCTTGTATCGCAATTTCATGAAGCACCCCCTGGGGAGCACGATCATCGCATGCCGCGCGGGCTTGCGCGCGGCCCGGCGCTAGCGGGCCAACACGCGCTCGGCCGTCCAGCGCGCATCGCGCGCCCGTTCAGGTCCGTCCTGCTCAGCGGCGGCCAATGCGCCGTCGAACAGCACCAGCAGCGCGCCGGCCGCGCGCTTTGGATTCGCTGCCCCCGCCGCCCTGGCCCATTCGGTGAATCGCGCGGTGAGCCACTGGCGCTGCGAGGCGGCCGGCGCGCGCGCCGGATGAGCGCGATCCTTGATCTCGCCCACCAGGTGCTGAACCGGGCAGCCGCGGAAGTCCGGCCGGGCGGTCCACTCCACCAGGTGGTCGAAGAAACGGAGGGCGCGCTGCTCGGGCGGAAACGCCGCCACGTACGCCTCGATATCCGCGCGGGCAGCCTCGGTGCGGCGCTCGACATAGGCGGCGATCAGCGTGTCCTTACACCCGTAGTGCGCGTACAGCGAGGCCTTGGCCGCATCGGCTTCCGCCAGCAGGCGATCAACCCCTACCGCACGCACGCCTTCCTTATAGAACAGGCGATCGGCCGCATCGAGCAACCGCTCCCGGACGTCCGGCGTCTCCGTTTTTGCGCTTACTTTGGCCACGCTTGACGGTACAGACAGACCGGTCTATAGTCAAGCCAGATATAGACAGACCGTTCTGTTTACACACCCAAAGGAGCAAAGACCATGAGCCTTAGAATCGCAGGTATTACGGCACTGGTGACCGGCGCCAATCGAGGGATCGGCGAGGCCATCGTGGAGGCACTCATCGCCAGCGGCGCCGCCAGGGTCTACGCGGCCGCACGCACCGCCACGGACCTGGCGCCCCTCATCGCGCGCCATGGCCGCAAGGTGGTGGCCCTCGCGCTCGACGTCACCGACAGCGCCCAGATCAGCGCCGCTGCGGCCCGCGCGCATGACGTCCAGCTCCTGGTCAACAACGCCGGAGTCGCCGCGCACGTCGGGGGCGCGTTCACGGATTCGCAGTGGGTCAAAGCCGGGCGCCAGGAGATGGACGTAAACTTCTTCGGCACCTTTGCGGTGATGCAGGCCTTCGCGCCCGTGCTGGCACGCAACGGCGGCGGCGCCATCGTCAACATCGGGTCGGTCGCCTCGCTCGTCAATTTTCCCATGCTGCTGGCCTACAGTGCCTCGAAGGCGGCGACGCATTCGGTCACGCAGGCCGCGCGCGCCATGCTGAAGGCGCAGGGCACGCAGGTGTTCGGTGTGTACCCGGGTCCCATCGACACGCGCATGGCCGCCGGCATCACCCTGCCGAAGACTTCTCCTGCGGATGCCGCACGGGCAATCGTTGCGGGGATTGAAGCGGGCACCGAGGATATTTTCCCGGATCCGATGAGCCAGGGCATGGGCGGTGCATTCCTGGCCGGCCCGAAAGCCCTCGAGCGCGAGGTGGCTGCGATGGCCGCCGCGGCTTAGGAGTTGTCCGCGCGGGAGCCCCCTCGGGCTCCCCGCACCCTACTTCAGCAACTTGAAGGCGTGCGTCCACTCATTGCGCAGCAGCCCGGGAATGCACCAGAGTATGCACAGGGGCTCGATCACCCGTGCGGCCTCGACGCCACCCATGTCCGCCGTCTCCCAGCCAAACTGACTGAGGATGCCGGTCACCGTCTGCTTGGCGGCGGCGTCATTCCCGCAGATGAACATGGTCGGCTTGCCGGCTGCATACTGCGGGTTGACCATTCTGACCGACCCCACT
>DASWFL010000079.1:0-16857 GCA_036394255.1 Steroidobacteraceae bacterium | reverse complement strand
CGTGCTGATTCCCGACATCGTGAACCAGAACGGCAATTCCGGCGGCCGGCACCTCGGCGGCATCCTGGGTGGCCTGGTGCCGGGGCTCGGCGGCGTGCTGCTCGGTGGTATCAGCCTCAAGAGCAAAACGGCAGACGTGGTGCTGACCCTGACCGACGTGCGCTCCACCGAGCAGGTTTCCCTGCAGCAGGGGCACGCGAAGAAGACCGACCTGGGCTGGGCCGCAGGCGGCGGCGTCGGCTTCTTCGGCGGCTTTGCGGCGGGCGGCGCGAGCAGCTACGCCAATACCGAGATCGGCCAGGTCGTCACGATGGCCTACCTCGACGCCTTTGCGAAGCTGGTCACCGACGTCAAGGCGATCCAGCCCAATGCCAAGGCCGACAACGTCTCGCAGTCCGTTTCCATGTCCAAGCCCGGCAAGCTGTACGAGCAGCCCAACCTTAAATCCAAGGTGGTGCGCGATCTGGACCCGGGCATGACGATGTATCCGACGGGCGATAAACAGGGCATCTGGTGGAAGGTGACCGACGAACTGGGCAACGAAGGGTGGGTGCCGTCCAGCCTGTTCCAGCTGGCCAAATAGGCCGCCCGGCCCACGCCTCCAGCAGCGATGCCCGCGCTGTCCATTCGTGGTCTGACGAAGACCTATCGTAACGGGGTGCAGGCGCTGCGCGGCGTCGACCTGGACGTCGCGCAGGGGGATTTTTTCGCGCTGCTCGGTCCGAACGGTGCCGGCAAGACCACCCTGATCAGCATCATCACCTCGCTGGTCAACAAGAGCGCCGGCACGGCCAGCGTGTTCGGCTACGATCTCGACACCCAGCTCGAGCGCGCGAAATCCTGCATCGGCGTGGTTCCACAGGAACTGAACTTCAACCAGTTCGAGTCACCGTACACGATCGTGGTCAACCAGGCCGGCTTCTACGGCATTCCGCGGGCCGAGGCGCGCGTGCGGGCCGAGAAGTACCTGCGCCAGCTGCAGCTGTGGGAAAAGCGCAGCGGCATAGCCCGCGGCCTGTCGGGCGGCATGAAGCGCCGACTGATGATCGCGCGCGCGCTGATGCATGAACCGCGGCTGCTCGTGCTCGACGAGCCTTCCGCGGGCGTCGACATCGAGGTGCGCCGCTCGATGTGGGAGTTCCTGCAGGACATCAACGCACGCGGCACCACGATCATTCTCACCACCCACTATCTCGAGGAGGCCGAGAGCCTGTGCCGCAACATCGCGATCATCGACCGGGGCAGGATCGTCGAGAGCGATCGCATGAGCAATCTGCTGCGCGGGCTGCGGACCGAAACCTTCGTGCTGAATGTGCGTACGCCGCTGGCGACGGCGCCGCGCATCGTGGGCTACCCAATCACGCAGGTCGACGACACCACCCTCGAGGCCGCGGTCTCCAGCGAGCAGGGGCTCAACGGCCTGTTCGCGCAACTTGCGGGCGCCGGCGTCGAGGTGGTGTCGATGCGCAACAAGGTCAATCGCCTGGAAGAGGTGTTCATGCAGCTGGTCGAGAGCCGGGGCCAGGGTGGCTGAACTGAGCGCATCGCCCGGAACCGGCGCGGTGGCGGCAGGCGCCGTGCTCTCGCTGGGCGCCGCCCGCTGGACGGGCTTCAGCACCATCGTCATCCGTGAGTACGGCCGCATCGTGCGCATCTGGGGCCAGACCCTGGTGCCCTCCGCGATGACGGCGATTCTGTACTTCGTGATTTTCGGCAGCCTCATCGGCCGGCGTGTCGGCCAGATGGGCGGTTTCGATTACATGCAGTACATCGCGCCCGGCCTGATCATGATGTCGGTCATCACCAATTCCTACGGCAACGTGGTCGCTTCATTCTTCGGCGCGAAATTCGGCAAGCACATCGAGGAGCTGCTGGTCTCACCGCTCCCCAACTGGATCATCGTCGCCGGCTATGCCGCCGGCGGCCTGCTGCGCGGCCTGATGGTGGGGGCGGTGGTTACCGTGGTGTCGCTGGTGTTCGCGCGGCTCCCGGTGCAGCACCTGGTGCTGCTGCTGGCCGCCGTGCTGCTCACCTCACTGATCTTTTCCCTCGGCGGTCTCATCAACGCCGTGTTCGCCAAGAATTTCGACCAGGTGAACTGGATTCCGACCTTCGTGCTCACGCCACTCACCTATTTCGGCGGCGTGTTCTACTCCGTGGCTATGCTGCCGCCCTGGGCGCGCGCGCTGTCGCACGCCAACCCGATCCTGTACATGGTCAACGCCTTCCGCTTCGGCTTCCTGGGCGTCAGCGACGTGAGCGTGCCGGGCGCTTTCGCGATCATGGTGACGCTGGCCGTGACGCTGTTTCTCCTCGCCATGGCGCTCATGAACCGCGGCGTCGGAATCCGCGAATAGGCCACCGTAGCGCGACGGCCGCGACCCGGGGCGGTGGCGTATCCTGACCGCTTCGTCCACAGCAGCCACGGAGACCCTCATGCAAGACGCCCTGGTCACCACCGCCCTGACCCTGCCCGGTTACCGCATCGTCAGGACGCTCGGAGTCGTCCGCGGCCTCACGGTGCGCTCGCGCTCGATCTTCGGCAACTTCGCCGGCGGCCTCCAGTCCCTGTTCGGAGGCAACATCACGATCTACACCAATCTGTGCGAGCAGACGCGCGCCGAGACCTACCGCCTGATGTGCGAACACGCCCAGATCAAGGGTGCCAATGCGATCATCTCGATGCGTTATGACGCCACCGAGATCATGGCCGGGCTCACCGAAGTGCTCTGCTATGGCACGGCGGTGATCGCCGAGGCCGACAGGCAAGCGGGTACATAACCCCTGGCGGGACCGGCGCTGTCATGCAACCGTCATCACACGGTCACGTGACGGTAGTACGGGCGGCGCAGCATGGCGGGAATGAATCGTGCCCAGCTCATGCTCGCAAGCTTCGACGGCGCCGAATACCGGCTGTGCCGCGGCCTGAATCGCGCCGCCGCCTGGCCCGGAGTGCTGCCGCTCATGCGCATCGCCAGCCGCCTGGGCGATGGCCTGCTCTGGTATCTGCTGCTGCTGGCCCTGCCGGTGCTGTACGGCAGCGCGGCGCTGCAGCCGGTGCTGGTGATGACGCTGAGCGGGCTCGTCGGGCTCCTCATCTACCGGCGGCTGAAGATCACCCTGGTGCGCGAGCGCCCGTACATCCGTCATCCCGGCATCACGCTCGCGATGCGACCGCTGGACCGCTACAGCTTTCCCTCCGGCCACACGCTGCACGCGGTGTGCTTCAGCTGCCAGGCGGTGGCTCACTTCCCCGCGCTCGCCTGGCTGCTGGTGCCGGCGGCATCGCTGATCGCCCTGTCGCGCGTGGTCCTCGGCCTGCATTACCCGACCGACGTCGCTGCGGGTGCGGCCATCGGGGCGCTACTCGCCACCCTCGCGCTGGCGCTGGTGTAAAGTCTCCCGATGCGGGTGCTGTTCGTCTCGGACGTCTATTTTCCGCGCGTCAATGGGGTGTCGACCTCGATTGCGACTTTCCGCGCAGATCTGGGCGGCGCCGGAATCGACACGACGCTGGTCGCGCCGCAGTACGGCGCGGAGCCCACCGCGAGCGATGATGCCGGCGTCCTGCGCGTGCCCTCGAGGCCAGTGCCGCGTGACCACGAGGACCGGCTGATGCGCTGGGGCGCCTTGCGGCGCACGCTGCAGTCGCTGCAGGGCCGGCGCTACGACCTGGTGCACATCCACACGCCTTTCCTGGCGCACTACGCCGGCGTGAGTTTTGCGCGCGCCGCGGGCCTGCCCGTGGTCGAAACCTACCACACCTTCTTCGAGGAATATGTGCATCACTACGTGCCGCTGCTGCCGCGGGTGGTGGGCCGGCGGCTCGCGCGTTCGATCACGCGTGCACAGTGCGCCCAGGTCGATGCCCTGGTGGCGCCTTCGGCACCGATGCGTGACATGCTCGAATCGATCGGCGTGCGCAAACCGGTCACGGTCATTCCGACCGGCCTTCCCGCCGATCGCTTCCGGCGCGGCGACGCCGCGCGTTTCCGCGCCGGTCAGGCGATTCCCGCCGGCCGGCCGCTGGTGCTCTACGTCGGACGGGTCGCACACGAGAAAAATATCGGCTTCCTGGTCGACAGTTTTGTGGAAGTCCGGCGCGCCCGGCCCGACGCCCTGCTGGTCATCGCCGGCGAAGGCCCGGCGCGGGGCGCGCTGATGGCGCAGGCCGAGCGCCTTGGTCTGGCGCGCGACGTCGCCTTCGTCGGTTATCTCGACCGCCGCAGCGCGCTGGCCGACTGCTACGCCGCCGCCGCGGTATTCGTGTTCGCCTCGCGCACGGAGACGCAGGGGTTGGTACTGCTCGAAGCGATGGCGCAGGGTTGTCCCGTGGTATCGACCGCGCACCTGGGCACCGCGTCCATCCTGCAGAGCGGGTGCGGGGCGCGGGTCGTGCCCGAGGAGCGCTGCGCCTTCGCGCAGGCCATCATCGACACGCTTGCCGATCCGCAGGGCGCGGCCCGTGCCGGAGCGCAGGCCCGGGAGTATGCGCAGCGCTGGGCCTCCGAGCTGATGGCGCGGCGGATGCGTGATTTCTATTCCGCGCAGTGCGCCCAGGCTAAGATCCCGCAGCCGGCAATGAGTCCGGTGGCCTTGCGGGAGACGCATGAGCGCCGCAGCTGATCCGATCGCCGCCGATACCCGGTCCGCCCCTTGAGCCACGCGCCGTCCCCGGCCGGCCGGCCGGTGCCGGACACGCGCTTCCAGCCCGGCGCCTGGCTGCGCAATGCGCACCTGCAGTCGATCCTGCCCAGCCTGCCGCCGCGCCGGTACTGGACCCACTGGCGCGCCCGTGCGCTGCTCGCGAGTGCAGAACCCTGGCTGCTCGACTGCGGCGCTGGCGTGCGCCTGCAGGCCTGGCACAGCCCGGGCGCGGCCGCGCGCAACCGTACGGCCGTGCTGCTGCACGGCTGGGAAGGCCGCGGCGATTCCTGCTACGTGTTGTCGATGGGTGCCCTGCTGCAGCGCGCGGGCTACGGGGTCGTGCGCCTGGCGCTGCGCGATCATCACCGCACGCAGGCGCTGAACCGCGGCCTGTTCCATTCCTGCCGGTTGAGCGATGTCAGCGGCGCGCTGCGTGCGATCGCCGCACGCTGCGGCGGTACGCCGCTGTTTCTGGCCGGCTTTTCGCTCGGTGGCAACTTCCTGCTGCGGGCCTGTGCCGAACCGGCGTTACCGGAGACGGTCGGCGCCGTGGTCGCGATCTCCCCGGTACTCGACCCCGAGCACACCCTGCGTGCGCTGGAGACCGGCTGGCCGGTCTATCAGCGCTACTTCGTGCGCCGCTGGTCCCGATCGCTCCGTTACAAGCAGCGTTGCTGGCCCGATAGTTACGATTTTGCCGGAATGTTGCGTTCGGGCGATCTGCGGCAGATGACCGACGTGCTGGTGCGGGAGTGCACGGACTTCGCGGACCTGGCCTGCTACCTGGACGGCTACGCCATCACCGGTGCGCGCCTGCTCTCACTGGGCGTGCCGGCCCGCATCCTCGCCGCGGAAGACGATCCGATCATTCCGGTAGCGGACCTGGCCCGGCTGGCACCGACGCCGCTGCTGCGCGTGACACGCTGCGGGCACGGCGGGCATTGCGGCTTCCTGACGAGCCTGTACGCCCGTGCCTATAGCGACCAGTTTGCGCTGGAGCAGTTCGAGGCGCTCGCGGCGGGGAATCCCCGGCTTCAGGAGGCCCGCAGCGGCAGCTGATCGGTACGCGCGCGCGCCTGGCGCCGCGGCAGCGTGGAGGACAGCATGTCCAGCGCGCGGGCCGCGACCGCACGCCAGGTGGTGAGCTTGCCGCCGTAGACCGAGAGCAGGCGCGGGCGTGCGCCGCGGTCGGTGCTCAGCAGCGTTTCGCGCGAGCGGTGAAAGGCGTGCCCCCCGCCGGCGGGTAGCACGCGCAGACCGGCAAAGCTCGCGATCGGCTGCGAGAGCACGGCGTCGCGAAAGCGCGGGAAGTACTGGCGCAGTACCGCCTGCAGGTAGTGGATCTCCTGCGCCCCGGGCGTCACCGCCGCCGGATCGCCGTGGAAGCGCACCTCGGTCGTGCCCACCAGGAGCTGGCCGCGCCAGGGCATGACGAATATCGCGCGGCCGTCGCGCGGGCTCTCCACGTAATAGACACCGGCCTGCGGTGGTCCCTCGTAGACCAGATGCGAGCCCTGCACGAGTTCGAGCGCAGGCACGGACGGCCGGGGATCAATGCACTGTGCGAGTGCGCCGGCCCAGGCGCCCGCGGCATTTACCAGCGCCCCGGCCTCGCATTCCTGCTCGGCGCCACCGTGGCGGTAACGGACCCGCACCGCGTCCCTGCCCACCGTGGCGCCCAGGCAGCGAGCCGGCAGCGCCAGCTCCGCGCCCAGCGATTGCGCCGAGCGCACGACGGCGGCGGTGAGCCGCTCGTCATCAGTCTGCGCGTCGTGATACCAGAACACCTGTTCGAGATCCTGCGTCTCCAGTCCGTCCAGCTGCGACCAGAGCCGGCGCGGCACGGTGCCAAAGTGCGCCGCGCTGTCCAGGCCGGCGAGCAGCGCGTAAAGGGACAGTCCGGTGCGCAATTGCCAGGGCCGGCGGCGTGTCTGGCGATAGACCGGGATGTAGAACTTCTGCAGGTGCACCAGCTCGGGGGCGAGCTGCAGCAGGAGCTTGCGCTCATGCAGGCTCTCGCGCACGAGGCGCAGCTGGCCCGATTCGAGATAGCGCAGGCCGCCGTGGATCAGCTTGCTGGAGCGGCTCGAGGAGCCCGCCGCGATCGCACTCTGCTCGAGCACCAGCACCGAGTGGCCGGCCGCCGCCGCGGCCTGTGCGATACCGGCCCCATGAATTCCGGCACCGACGACGACGACGTCCCAGCGGCGACTCATTGCGCGGTACGCAGGCCGCGCAGCGCATTCGACATGTCCCGTACCGCCATGGTCTCGACATAGTCCGCGCCCCGTTCCGCCAGGCTCATGGCCAGCGGCAGCGTCGCGACTTCGTAGATCGCCCAGCGCCAGGGGCCCTGCCACAGGCGCTCGCCGGGCGGCAGCTGCTCGTGGTTGCAGAACAGGAATTGGGGCTGCAGGGCCTCATATTTCAGGCGGCTGTGATTGTCATAGTCGCTCAGCACCCAGCCGATGGGCGCGTCGCCGAGGCGCCTGGCGCGATGGATGGCGGCGAGGTCCGTGGAAATGAGCACACATTGCGAGCGCCAGGGCTTGATGACCTCGAGCACCTGGGAAACCACGTGATCGTGCCCGAACTGGATCAGGCTCGCCGGCTTGATCTCGATGAACAGCGTGATTTCCGGATGGCCCGCCAGGAGCCCGAGCACCTCGCGCAGCAGCGGCATGCGCACGGCGCTGAAGCGATCGCCAAAGCGCTGCGGCTCGCTCACCTCGAGGCGGTTCAGTTCGGTCGCGTCGTGATCGAACACGCTCCCGGGGAGTCCCGTGGTACGCAGCAGCAGATGATCGTGGATCACCACGGGAATACCGTCGCGGCTCAGCTGCACGTCGAGCTCCAGGAAGCGCACACCCAGCTCCAGCGCGGACAGAAACGCGGGCAGCGTATTTTCCGGAAACTCGGCTGCGTTGCCGCGGTGCGCCACCAGGTGAATGAGCCGTTCCGAATCCACGCTACCGTCCGCCTCCTGTCGCTGGCGGCAGACGCCGCGGCCGCTGCCGAATGCTCCTGACCTGTGCCACGATGCCAGGCTGGGTTTGCCCTTCCAGGCCGCGAATTATAGCGAGGCAGCCGGCATGAATAGCGAGACCCGGGTGGCAGCGGCGCTGGCTGCGGCCGGGCTGCCGGCCCTGCTTGCCGCCTGTGGAGGCGGCGGGGGCTATGGCATTGGCAATCCGCCGCCGCCGCCGCCACCGACCCTGACGCTGGCGGTTGCGCGGGTGTTTCCGGCCCTGAGCTTCGCCTCGCCGCTCGGCATGATGCAGGCGCCAGGCGATGCCAATCGATGGTTCGTCATCGAGCAGACCGGGCGGATCAGGGTCTTCGCCAACCAGGCCGGCGCCAGCGCCGCCACCGCCTTCCTCGATATCTCGGGCCGCGTTTCCTGCTGTGGCGAAATGGGGCTGCTGGGCGTGGCCTTCCATCCGCTGTTTCCGGCCGATCCGCGCGTCTACGTGTCGTACACGGCCTACGAGGGTGCGCAGCTGGTCTCGCGACTGGCGGAATACCGCAGCCGCGACGGCGGAGCGACGCTCGACCCGGCCAGCGAGCTGGTCCTGTTGCACGTCAACCAGCCCGAGACCAATCACAACGGCGGGAATATCCTGTTCGGGCCGGACGGATACCTGTACCTGGGCCTCGGCGATGGCGGCGGCGCGGGCGATATGCACGGCTCGATCGGCAACAGCCAGAATCTCAACACGCTGCTCGGCAAGATGCTGCGCATCGACGTGAATGCCGGGCTCACGCCCTACGGGATTCCCGCCGGCAATCCCTACGCCGCCAATCCGCCCTGTGGCGCCGGCGGCACGGGCAGCGCGCCCTGCGCCGAAATCTACGCCTGGGGGCTGCGCAATCCCTGGCGCTACAGTTTCGACCGCAACGGGGCACTGTGGATCGCCGACGTGGGGCAGGACAGCTGGGAGGAAGTCGATCGCATCACGGCGCCTGCCAACCTGGGCTGGCGCTGCCGCGAGGGCGCGCATCCCTACAACGCCAGCTGCGGGCCGGGCACCGCTCTGACCGACCCGGTGGCGGAATACGGCCACAATCCTGACGAGGCGATCACCGGCGGCTACGTCTATCGGGGCAGCAGGTATCCCACGATCGCCGGTGAGTACGTGTTCGGCGATTTCATCAGCGGGCGCCTGTTTCACATCAGCGGCGCGACCAGCGCGGGTTCCACAC
Source organism: Steroidobacteraceae bacterium (assembly GCA_036394255.1). Classification (GTDB taxonomy): domain Bacteria; phylum Pseudomonadota; class Gammaproteobacteria; order Steroidobacterales; family Steroidobacteraceae; genus FEN-1191. The sequence continues at coordinate 8,007 of DASWFL010000079.1, read as the reverse complement.
TGGAGGTCACGACGGGCTTCGGCACCGGTATTTCGCCGTCGGCCTTCGGGGAGGATATGAACGGCGAAATCTACGTCGTCGATTATACGGGCGGTGGCCTGTACGAACTCACGGTCACGCCCTGAAGGGCGGACGGCGCTCAGGATTTCGGTATGGCCGCGCGCTTCTCCACGAATTCCACGACCGGTTCGGTGCCGGTGCAGACCATCTCGCCCTCGATCAGCGCACCGCTGGCGACGGCGATGCGCCGGGCGTTGATGCGGCCGTGGAGGCGGGCGCTGGCACCGATTTCCAGCTTGTCCTCCACCGTGAGAACTCCGACCACGGTACCGGCAATGACGGCCGCGTGCGCCCTGAGCTCGCCTTCCCAGCGAGCGCCCGAGGAAATGGCCACTTCGCCGCGGATACGGCCGTTGCCCCGCACCGCGCCATTGACGAGCAGTGCGCCTTCGGTGTCGATGTCGCCGACGAACTGCGTGTGCTGGGCAATCAGCGAGGGCGTGGAGCCCAGTCGGTCCAGGAGCCGGCGGCGAGGGGGGTCGGTCATGCTGTTACAATATCCGAGTTGATCACGGAGGAAAGGATGAGCAAGTCTCATATTGTATTGTTGGCGTTGCTGACTGCCGTCACGTTTGGCGTCGCCGGGTGCAGCCACGTGGGTGATGACTGGAAGGCGGCCCAGGCGGCCGACACGGCGGAGGCCTACCAGGATTTCCTGCGCCAGCATCCGGACAGCGAGTACGGCGTACCGGCCCAGGAGCGCATCAAGCAGCTCGCCGAAGACCGGGACTGGCAGCAGGCCTCCAAGACGGACACGCTCGATGCCTACCAGCAGTTCGTCGCGACCCATGCCGACGGCAAATGGGCCCAGGAAGCGCGGGTGCGCATCGAAAACTTCCAGCTCACCGCCAGTGGATCGGCGCCGGGCGGTGCCGGGCCGACTACACCGCCCGGTGCAACGTCGGCCGGACCGTCGCCGCCGGCCAGCGCAGGCAACCACGCTCCAGCCCGACCCGCCGCCGGGCCCGCGGCCGGGCCCGCGGCCCGACCCGCTGCGAAACCAGTGGCCAAAGCGGCAGTCGCGAGCAGAGCGAAGCCGGGGGCAGGGCATCTGGTCCAGCTGGGCGCCTTCAACTCCAGGAGCCATGCGGAGGTGGCCTGGCGCAAGATCAGCGGGCGCTTCCCCACGCAGCTCAAGTCGCTCCAGCCGCATTACGCCGTGCTCCAGAAATACAAGTCCAAGCCCGTGGTGCGCCTGCAGCTGGCGCTCGATACCGCCGCGCACGCGCGCGAGCTGTGTGCCTCGCTGAAGAAAGGGTCGCAGCCCTGCATACCCGTCGGCTGATTGCCACGGCATGAACAGTGAGCCGCCGCCAACCAGCACCGCGCGACGCACGGGCCGCCTGTGGCCCGCGGCCCTGTGCGCCGCCGCCGTGCTGCTCCCGCTGCTGGCCGATGCCGCCGCGAAGGCGCAGCCCGCGCCCATGAGTTTTGCCGCCGCCGGCGATGCGATTCGCACCCACACGCTGGCCAACGGCCTGCAGGTCATCGTGTGGCCCGATCACCGCGTGCCCAGCGTCGCGCTGTTCAACTGGGTGCACGTCGGCAGCCGCAACGAAGGCACCGGCACCACCGGCCTCGCGCACTTCTTTGAACACATGATGTTCAAGGGCACTGCGCGCCGACCCGAGGGCGAATTCGATCGCCTGATGGAGGCGAACGGTGCGCGCAACAATGCCTCGACCTCGCAGGATGTCACCGTCTACCAGGACTGGTTCCCCCGCTCCGCGCTCGAACTGGTGTTCGACCTGGAAAGCGACCGGCTCGCCAACCTCTCCTTCGAGCCGCAGAGCGTGGAGAAGGAACGCGAAGTGGTGTATTCGGAGCGCCGGCTGCGCATTGAAGACAGCAATCCGGCCTTCCTGGACGAGCAGGTGCAGGCCACGGCCTTTCTCGCCCATCCCTACCGCATCCCGACCATTGGTTGGCCCTCGGATATCAGGTCCTGGACGCTGGATGACCTGCAGGGTTTCTACCATCGCTGGTACGCGCCGAACAACTGCACGCTGGTGCTGGTCGGCGACGTCGAGCCGGAGCAGGTGTTCGCGCTGGCGGAGAAGTATTACGGGTCGATCCCGCGCGGTCCGGCGGCGCAGCCGGTGCGCACGGTGGAGCCCGAGCAGACCGGCGAGCGCCGCTTCACGATCGAACGCAACGGGCAGAACCCGCTGGTGCAGATCGCCTGGCATGCGATCGCGGCGGACGATCCGCGCGCACCGGCCCTGAATCTGCTGCAGACCATATTGACCGCCGGCGACGCTTCGCGCCTGCATCGGCTGCTGGTCGAAGACCGCAAGCTCGCGGTCGAAGTCGACAGCGGCTGGTCCGAGGGCTTCGACCCGAACACCTATTCCGTCTATGCGACCCTGGCCGAGGGCGCTTCCCCGGCGCAATTTGAGCAGGCCCTGTATGCCGAACTGGCCCACGTGCTCGATGCGGGCGTCACGCCGCAGGAGCTGAGCCGCGCGCGCAACCAGGTGGCGGCGGCCTTCTGGCGCGGGGTCTCGACGCTGGACGGCAAGGCGCGCCTGCTCGGCGAATACGCCGTGCTGCATGGCGATTACCGCAAGCTGTTTGCGGCGCCCGCGGCCTACGAGCGGGCGAGCGGCGCCGAAGTGCTCGCCGCCGCGCGCGAGGTCTTCAAGCCGGAGCACCGCACCGTGGGCGTGTTGCTGCCGCGCGCCGGCGTGGAGCATTAGGCGTTGAGGGCGAAATTCATGCTTGCACTCACCCTGCTGGCCGGTGTCAGTGGCGCCGTCGCCGGGGCGGGCGACAACCTCAATGTGCCGGTGCCGGTGCATCAACGCGAGACGCTCGGCAACGGCCTGCGGCTGATACTCGTGCCGCGTCACGATATTCCGCTGGTGGCCTTCGACCTGCTGTTGCGCGGCGGCGCCCGGTTCGATCCACCCGGCCGCGCCGGCACCGCCGCGCTCGTGGCCGACCTGCTCACGCACGGTGCGGGTGCGCGCGACGCCTACGCTTTCGCCGACGCCGTGGAGGGCGCGGGCGGTTTCTTTGACGCGGAGGCGCGCGAAGAGGCGATCCAGGTACGCGGGCAGTTCCTGGCCCGCGACAGCCTGCTGATGCTCGAGCTGCTGGGCGATGCGGTGCTGCGCCCGCATTTTGCGCCCGAAGAGCTGGAGAACCTGCGGGCGCGGCGCATCGAGGGGCTCAAGGCCGGCAAGGCCTCCGCGCCGCAATCGCTCCTGCCCAGCTACGGCCGTGCGCTGCTGTTCGCGGGCCACGCCTACGGCCGCCCCGTGGGCGGCAGCGAGCAGAGTCTGGCGCAGATCACGCGCGCCGAGCTCAGCGGGTACTACGCGGCACAGACCGGCGCCGATCGTGCGACGCTTGTGATCGCTGGTGATTTCAATCCGGCGCGGATCAGCAGGCAGGTCGCGGCCGTCTTTGGCGCCTGGTCGCGCGCGCCAGCCGCCTTGCCGCCGCTGGCGGAGCCGACACGCGTGCACGGCCGGCGAGTGCTGCTCGTGGACGCGCCGGGTTCGGCGCAGACCTACCTGTGGCTGGCGAACGTTGGCTTGCCGCGGCGCTACCCGCACCGCGCGGCACTCAACATCAGCAGCACGGCCTTCGGCGGGAGCTTTGGTTCCATGCTCAACCAGGAGCTGCGGGTCAAGGCGGGCCTGAGTTATGACGCCAGCGCCAGCTTCAACCGCGGCACGGTGGCCGGCGAGTTCGCGATCAGCAGTTTTACCCAGACCGAGAATACGGCGCGCGCCCTCGAGCTGGCCCTGGCCACGCTCGCGCGGCTGCGGCACGACGGCCTCGACGCGGCGCGCATCGACTCGGCGCGAAGTTACCTGCTGGGCCAGTATCCCCTGGCGCTCGAGACCGTGACCGACTGGGCGGTCGCCTTCGCCGAGCTCGATCTGTACGGACTGCCCGAGAGCTACATCGGCCAGTTCGGGACCGAACTGGCCAAGGTGGATACGGGCGCGATCCGCGCGGTCATCGACGAGGCCTATCCGGCCGCCGAAGACCTCGATATCGTGCTGATCGGCGATGCGGCGCGGATCCGCGACGCAGCCGCGAAGTTCGGACCCGTCACCACGATGCCGCTCGCGGCGCCCAATTTCAGCCCCGCAGCTGATACGCGCTAACCTCAAGACACACGGGCAATCGCAGGGCCTACTAGGGGCCCTGCTTTCGATTCATTTCGACCCTAGCCGCCTCCAGATCTGCGGCAACGTCACGGTGTCCAAATCGCCTGGCTTTTTCTTCAGCCGTCTCTCCGCCGAGATCACGAAGACTCACGTTCGCTCCAGCTGTCAACAGAATGTCCACAACCTCCCTGTGACCCTTGGAGGCCGCGACCATTAGCGGAGTTGTTTTTATTTTCGAAAGAACTTCGTCCACATGTGCGCCGGCGCGCAGCAACAATCGGGCAGCCTCTGGATGGTTTCCATAACTGGCGCCATGTAGGGGTGTCATATTCCCCGCATCGCCGCGGTTTGGATCCGCGCCGTGATCAAGCAGAAACACCACGATATTTGTCTGGCCGGCAGTTGCAGCAGATTGCAGCGCGGTTTCGCCCGTTCCACTCGTGCGTTTGTTTACGTCATAGTGCTCTTCAGCTACCAAGCGCCGAATTTCCCCCAGGTCGTTGTTAAGCACTGCCGGAATCAGTGACTGATATGCCTTCGGATCGCTTGGCTTTCCACAGCCCGCAATTGCAAGGACGGTGGCGCCAATGCAAATTGCAATGGCACCAGCGGGGGCATTGCGATCGCGTCTCGTGTTGGCCACGGCGCCGTCTCCGGCGGTCAGGTCTTCGCGGGGCGCATCCGCTCGAGCAGTCTTTCGATGACCACAAAGAACAGTGGAATCAGGAAGACGCCGAGGAAGGTGCCGGCCACCATGCCGCCAACCACGCCGGTGCCGATGGCACGCTGCGCGCCGGCGCCCGCGCCGGTGGCGAGCGCGAGGGGCAGCACACCGAGGCCGAAGGCGAGCGAGGTCATCAGGATCGGGCGCAGCCGGTCGTGCACGGCGTGCAGCGCGGCCTCCACGGCTCCCAGGCCCTGGTCGAGATATTCCTTGGCGAATTCGACGATCAGGATGGCATTCTTGCTGGCCAGGCCCACCGTCGTGAGCACGGCGACCTGGAAATAAATGTCGCGCGCCAGACCGGCGAGGCTCGTCGCCAGCACCGCACCGATGATGCCCAGCGGCACGGCGAGCAGGATCGCCACCGGAATCGACCAGCTCTCATAGAGCGCAGCCAGGCACAGGAAAACGACTATCAGCGAGAGCGTGTAGAGCTCGGGGGTCTGCGCGCCGGCGGCGCGTTCCTCGTACGACTGGCCGGTCCACTCCACGCTGAAGCCCCGGGGCAGCTGGCTCACCAGATGCTCCACTTCCTTCATCGCCACGCCTGAACTGACGCCGGGGGCCGCCTCGCCGTTGATGTTCACGGCCGATACGCCGTTGTAGCGTTCCAGGCGCGGTGAGCCGTATTCCCAGCTGGTGCGCGTGAAGGCCGAGACGGGCACCATGCCGCCGCTCGCATTGCGCACATACCAGCGGTTGAAGTCCGAGGGCAGCATGCGAAAGGGCGCGTCGCTCTGCAGGTAGACGCGTTTGACGCGGCCGCCGTCGACGAAGTCGTCGATATAGCGGCCGCCCCAGGCAATGCCGAGCGTGTCGTTGACGTCGGCCATGTTCACGCCCAGGGTGCCGACCCGCTCGGGGTCGATGTCGAGCCGGAACTGCGGCGCATCTTCCTGTCCGTTGGGGCGCACGTTCGCGAGCAGCTTGCTCTGCGAGACCATCCCCAGGAACTGGTTGCGCGCCTGGATGAGCGCGGCGTGGCCCTGGCCGCTGTCGTCCTTGAGGTAGAAATCAAAGCCCGCGGAGTTGCCCAGCGAATTGACCGGCGGCGGCGCGAAGGCGAATGCGAATGCGTCGTTGATGCCGCTCAGGCCCATGTAGGCGCGCCGGCTGACGGTCTGTGCCTTGAGGGCAGAGCCGGGGCGATCCTTCCAGTCCTTGAGCAGCACGAAGCCAAAGCCGGAATTCTGGCCACCACCGCCGAAGCCGTAGCCCGTGACCGTGAAGATGGATTTGACCGCCGCCTGTTCCTTGTGCAGGAAATAGTCCTCGACCTGCGCGAGCGCCTTGACCGTGCGCGCCACCGTGGCGCCGACCGGCGCCTGCACCGCGGCGAACAGGTAGCCCTGGTCCTCGTCGGGCAGGAAGGCGGTCGGCAGGCGCAGGAACAGCGCGACCATGATGGCGACAATTGCTCCGTACACCAGCATCATCCGGCCGGTGCGGCGCACGATGCGCCCGACCACGCTCTGCACACGCAGATTGGTGGCGTTGAACCCGCGATTGAAGTTGCCGAGGAAGCCGGTCGTCGGACCATGGGTGCCGGGCGGGATGGGTTTGAGCAGCGTGGCGCACAGCGCTGGAGTCAGGCACAGGGCCACGATCACCGAGAGCACCATGGCCGAGACGATGGTGATCGAGAACTGGCGGTAGATCACGCCGGTCGAGCCCTGGAGGAAGGCCATGGGCAGGAACACCGCGGCCAGCACGGTGGCGATGCCGATCAGGGCGCCGGTGATCTGGTCCATGGAGCGGCGCGTCGCCTCGACGGGCGAGAGGCCCTGCTCGCGCATCAGCCGCTCGACGTTTTCCACCACGACGATGGCATCGTCCACCAGCAATCCGATCGCCAGCACGACCGCGAACATGGTCAGCATGTTGATCGAATAGCCGAAGACCGCCAGCACACCGAAGGTGCCGAGCAGCACCACCGGCACGGCGATGGTCGGAATCAGCGTGGCACGGAGATTTTGCAGGAACAGGAACATCACCAGCACCACGAGACCGACGGCCTCGGACAGCGTCTTGACGACCTCCTTGATCGACTCGCGCACGAACGGCGTCGTGTCGTAGGGGTAGAATGCCTTCAGGCCGTGCGGGAACCCCGGCTCGAGCTGATGAATGGTGTCCTCGACGATGCGCACGGTGCTCAGCGCATTGGCGTTGGTGGCCAGCGTCACGCCCAGGCCGCTGGCCGGTCCGCCGTTATAGCGGGCCGTAAACGTGTAATCCGAGGAACCCCGCTCGACGCGCGCGACATCCCCGAGGCGCAGGGTCGAGCCGCTGCCATTGGTGCGCAGGGCGATGGCCGCGAACTGCTCCGGGGTCCGCAGGCGGCCCTGTGAAATGATGGTCGCGTTGAGCTGCTGGCCGGGGACCGAGGGCAGATCGCCGAGCTGGCCCACCGAGACCTGGGCGTTATGCGCCCGGACCGCGGCGATGATGTCGCTCGGCTGGAGTGAGTAGGTCTTGAGCCGGTCCGGGTCGAGCCAGATGCGCATGGCGTACTTGGAGCCGAACAGTTGCACGTTGCCCACGCCGGGCAATCGATTGAGGCGCTCGACGACGTTGGTGGCCAGATAGTCGGCCACGTCGACCGGCCGCATGCTGCCGTCTTCCGAGATGAAGCCGATGCCCATCAGGAAGTTCGCATTCTGCTTGGTGACGTTCAGGCCGTACTGCTGCACGATTCCCGGCAGGAGCGGCGTGATCAGCTGCAGCTTGTTCTGCGCCTGGACCTGGGCAATGTCCGGGTTGGTCCCGCTCGCGAAGGTCAGGGTGATATTGACGCCGCCGTAGGAGTCGCTGGTCGAGGACATGTAGATCAGGCCGTCGAGCCCGGACATGGCCTGCTCGATGATCTGCGTGACCGACTCCTCCGCGGTGCGCGCGGCCGCGCCCGGATACACGGCGCTGATGGTCACCGCAGGAGGGGCGATGATCGGGTACTGCGAGATTGGCAGCCGGGTGATCGAGATGATGCCCGTGATGCTGATGATCAGCGCGATGACCCAGGCGACGATCGGCCGGTCGATGAAGAAGCGCGACAGCGACATGGCAGGGGCCCCTCAGCGGGCCGCGGCGGCCGCACCC
>DASWFL010000078.1:0-6815 GCA_036394255.1 Steroidobacteraceae bacterium | reverse complement strand
CCGGTGGCCGGGGCGTTCGCCGTACGGGTGGCGGCGCTGCCGGCCGCCGTCACCGCGCTCGTCGACGCATCGGGACCTGACACCACGATATAGATGCCGATACCGGCGGCGAGCACACTCAGGACCTTTAATCGCTTGCTGAGCACCATCATTCGTCACTCCGGACGTAGGCTGAAAGCTTGAGCTCCGCGTCCACGGTATCATCGCCGACGTTCTTGCGCTCGATGCGCAGCCCATCGACCGCCACCGCCGGCAGCGCGAGCAGGGTGCGATCCATGAATTCGCGGATTTTCGGGTAGCTGGCGCGCAGCGGGAAGGTCATCCGATAGCGGGCGGCGACGCCATCGCGCGCCGGGACATATTCATACTGGCCGCGGGGCAGACCCACCCCGGAGGCGTTGGCTTCCTCGAGTATCTTCGCCACCACGCCGGGCGCTTCGCCGCGTGGCGGGAGGGAGGCCAGGCTCAGGCCCGCGGGCGCTGCGACCGCGGCGCCCTTCCCGGCCGGCGCCAGCCGCAATAACTGGCTTTTCAGTGCCGATACCGTCGCGCCCTGCGGCAGGTTCTGGGCGATGAACAGGGTTGCCGCCAGCACCACCGCGGCGATGCCCGCCGTCGCGGCCATGCCGATGCGCCGCAGCTGGTACATCGCCTCGGCCAGGGCACGCGTCGCGCCGTTCTGGATGCGCTGCAGGGCGACACCCCCCGCCGCGGCGGCAGCTACCGGCGGAGTTGATGCCTTGGGTTGCAGAGGCGTCTGCACCTGCGGCAGCGCCACGGCAGCTGGGGCCAGCACAGACGGCGCCAGCTCCTGGTGCGCGCCGGATTCGTTGGGCGGCGCGCTCATGACGCGTCGCTCCAGTCGGCCGATATCTGGAAGCGCACCGGATGATCCTTGTCGTCGCTGCGCAGCTCATGGCTGTCCAGCATCGGGTAACGCAGCACCGGGGTCTTGCGCAGGCGCTGTACATAGCCGAGCGCCAGCTCGAGGGAGCGGGCCTCGGCCGTGACGCGCACGCGATGCTTGGTCTGATCGGGCTCGACCGCCAGCAAGGCGACGTTGCCCGCGGTGTCCCCGCTCGCGTTCTCCAGCTCCGCCAGCAGCTGTGACCAGGGTGCGGCCAGGGCCCGCACGGTCTTGGTGGCATCCTGGGCGTTCAGCCCGGCGATCGAGTCGGTGCTTTGCCCGCGATGCTGGAAGTTCAGGAGCGCGGCCCGGCGCAGTTCGAGGCCGGCGCGCTGGGTGCCCAGGGCATGCTGTTGCACCAGCACGCCGATCAGGCACAGCACGCCCAGGGAGGCGATCACAATACCCAGTGGTCCGCCGCGCGAACGGCTGCCTGAGAAATCGAGCAACAGGCGTGGGGCACTCATGCCTGGTGCCTGCGCATGAATTCGAGTTTGCCCACAGTCGACTCGCCCGCCAGTTCCTCATCGAGCCAGATCAGATCCGCACCGGTTGGGCCGGCCGCGATACGGAGCGCCGCCGGCGCATCGACGTAGACGCGCCCTTCCTGCGCCGTGGTGCTGGCGAGGCGCCCAAAGGTCTGCAGCCGCCGCAGCTCCACCGTCCAGTCGGCGCCGATGCGCACGCTGTGCACCCGGTCCCAGCCGCCCGGCGCGAGGCGCGCCGCGGCGAGCGAACCCTGTTCGATCGATACGAACCAGGCGCCGCCGTCAGGCAATTTGCCGCGCCAGTGGTTGTAGGCGGACACCAGCTGCGGCTGAAGCGATTTGAGCGGCACCCGGTGGCGCGCGAGTATCAACTGCAGTTCCTCCAGCAGTACCGCCGGCAGCGCGCAGGCGACCTGCGGGGAGCCGGGCCGGCTGTCGCTCAGCGTGACCGTCCAGTGGCTGACCACTTCGCCGTAAATGCCTGTGAGCACGTGGCGGGCGTGGGCCAGACGTTCCGTCTCGCCGCTCAATGCCGCCGAGTAAGGCACGATCGCGTAGCGCACCCAGTGATCGGAGACCACGAGCCGCGCCACGGCTCCTTGCCATTCGCTCTTGGCCAGCAATCCGTCGAGCGCCGCCAGTGCCGCACCCCAATGCGTGTCTTCGATGCTCTCGTTGGTCCAGGCCGCCTCGCCGGCGCTCCGGGGCCGCACGCCGCGGGCCATGCGCGTCAGCGCCAGCTTGTGCGGCGCGAGAAAAATGCCGATTTCATCACGCCATAGTGGTGACACGATTCACCTCCTCGAGCGTGGTCTCACCCTTGCGCACCAGTTCGAGCGCAGACTGCCGGATCAGGCGCACACCGGAACGCTGTGCCAGTTCCTTGAGCTGCCGGACCGGCGCGCGGGCGATGATGGCCTCGCGGATCTCATCGTTGAGCACCAGCAGTTCGCCCACAGCCTTGCGACCGCGGTAGCCGGTGCCGCGGCAGTGCTTGCAGCCTCTGCCTACGCGGAATTCGTAAGCGGCGTGACTGGAGACCTCGAGCTGCGATTCCTCGAGCAGCCGCCGCGAGGGCGTGTAGCTGTCGGCGCATTGTTCGCACACGATGCGCACCAGGCGCTGCGCCAGGATGGCGCTCAGCGCGGCGACGAAGCTGTAGGTATCGACGCCCATGTGCACGAAGCGCCCCATGACGTCGAACACGTTGTTGGCGTGCACCGTGGTGAACACCAGGTGGCCGGTAAGGGCCGACTGGATGGCGATCTGCGCCGTCTCCGGGTCGCGGATCTCGCCCACCATGATCTTGTCCGGATCGTGACGCAAAATAGAACGCAAACCCCGCGCGAAGGTCAAGCCTTTCTTCTCATTGACCGGGATCTGCAAAACCCCTGGCAGCTGGTATTCGACCGGGTCCTCGATCGTAACTATCTTGTCCTGACCCGTTTGTGTTTCCGAAATGGCCGCGTACAGCGTGGTGGTCTTGCCACTACCGGTAGGTCCGGTGACCAGCAGCATGCCGTAAGGCAAGGTGCTGAGTCGCCGCAGCTGGCTGACCGTTTCGGAATCGAACCCCAGGGAGTCGAGCGTCAGTCCGTGCACCTTTTCGGTGAGTGACTGCTTGTCGAGTATGCGCAGCACCGCGTCCTCTCCAAAGACGCTGGGAATAATGGAAACGCGAAAATCGATGGCGCGACCGTCGATCGCGACCTTGAAACGCCCGTCCTGCGGCACGCGGCGCTCGGAAATGTCGAGCTCGGCCATGACCTTGATGCGCGAGATGACCTGCTCCGAGACCTCGGCACCGGTCACCGATGCCATCTGCACCAGCACACCGTCGATGCGGTAGCGCACGACCAGGCCGTTGGCCAGCGTCTCGAGATGCACGTCACTGGCCCCGGCACGCAGGGCGTCGTACAGCGTCGAGTGCACCAGCTTGACGATCGGGCTGGAATCCTGGCTGATGGAAGCCAGCGAGAGATTGTCGACGACACCGTGGGCCGAACCTTCCGAGCTGTTGCCCGCCACGGCGGAGTCGAGCGCCCGGAGCGATTGCTCATGGCGCGAAATATAGCTGGCAATTTCCGCGCGCGGCGCCAGCACCCATTCCAGGGTCTGCGGCACGCGCACCTCGAGCCAGCTGCGGGTGTCGGCATCGAAGGGGTCGGCGATGACCGCAAGGAGCTTTCTGCCACTGCGTGCCAGCAGGCACACACGCCGCGTGGCGTCGGCCGGCGGGAGCAGATCAAAAGCCGGCTCGAGGCGCGCCAGGTCATCGCGCGTCAGCACGCGATAGTCGAAAGCCTCGGCCAGCGCCGCGGTGAGTTCCACCGGACCGAGGCCGGAGTGCTCTTCAAGATACTCGAGCGTGGAGCGGCCACTGGTCTGCGTCTGGGTGACGGCGGCGGTCAGCAGCGCATCATGCAGGCCGACGGGGCTTTCCTTGCCGATGGCGGCGCTCATTTGATGCTCCCGGCCAGCTCGAAGATCGGGAAGTACATCAGCACGACGATCACGCCGATGATGATGCCGATCAGGCTCATGAGCGCCGGCTCGATCAGGCGTGTCGCCAGCGCGACCCAGCGCGACAGCTCCTCGTCATAGAAGGCCGCGATGCGCTCCATCATCTCGCCCATATTGCCGCTGCGCTCACCGACGCGCAGCATGCGCGCCGCGACCGGTGTCGTCAGCCCGTACTGTTCCATGGCATCGCCAATCGAGCGACCCTCGCGCACCGCCTGCGTGGCGTTGGCGAAGGCGCTGCGCAGGTTCGCGGACAGCAGTCCGGCCGACATGCGCATCGCGGTCACCATCGGCGTGCCGCCCCGCTGCAGCATGCCCACCGTGCGGTACAGGCGCGCGAGCTGGTAAATGTGTAGGCGGCTGCCGAGCGCCGGAATGCGCGCGATGCGCCGGCCGATGGCGGCCCGGACCGCCGGGCGTGTGAAGGCGTAGACGATGCCGGCTACCGTGGCGATCGCGCCCAGGGTGACGGCATAGCCGTGAGCGTCCAGAAACTGGCCCCAGCGCATCAGCATGCGCGAGGCGAAGGGCAGCTCGCTCCCCAGATCCTCATAGATCGAGCTGAAGCGCGGCACCACGTAGCCCATCAGGAAGGCCACGACCAGCAGGCCGGCAACGCACAGCACCGCCGGGTAGATCGAGGCGTTGATCAGGCTCTTGCGCAGCACGTCGACCTGCTGCTGGTAGGCGACATAGCGCGTGAGGGCTTCGCGCAGCGCCCCGGTGCGTTCGGCGGCGCGCACCGTGGCGATGTACAGCGTCGGGAAACTCAGCGGGTGTTCGGTCAGCGCTGTGCCCAGCGTCTGGCCTTCACGCAAGCGCACCAGCACCTGATCGAGCGTGCGCCGGATGGCCGGGCTCGCCTCTTTCTCGCCCAGCGTCTCGATGGATTCCACCAGGGACAGGCCGGCATCGAGCAGCGCCACCAGCTCCTGGCTGAAAGTGACCAGGGGAATGCGCGTCGCGCGACCGCCGAAGCTGAAGCTGCGCTCGCGCGCGATGGAAATGAAGGCCAGGCCCGCACCGGCCACCTGGCGCCGCGCGTCGGACTCATCGACGGCGTCGAGCACGTAGGACAGCACATCCTGCGCCCCGCCCATGGCTTTGACCCGGAAGCGCATGGCTACCAGTTCCCCAGGTCGGCGTTCTCACCCGTGCCGCCCGCCCGGCCGTCCTTGCCGAGGGAGATCAGGTCGTAGTCGTTGTTGTGCGTGCCGGGCTCGGCGTAAATGTAGGGATTACCCCAGGGATCGAGCGGCACCTCTTTCTTGAGGTACGGGCCCGACCAGTTCTGCTCGCCCTGTGGCTGTGTGTTCAGCGCCGCGAGGCCCTGCTCGCTCGTCGGGAGGTGCCCGATGTCGATGCGGTACTGTTCGAGCGCCTTGTCCAACGCGTCGATCTGGGCGCGCGCGGCCTTCACCTGCGACTTGCCCACCTGCGCGAAGTAGCGCGGGGCGACAAAGCCGGCCAGCAGGCCGATGATCACCATGACCACCAGCAGCTCGAGCAGGGTAAAGCCACGTGTACGTTTCATGATTCGGTGTTCGCTTCCGCCAGGACGGTCTGGGCCCGCAGCGCCTGGTACATCTTCAGCACATTGGGCACGTAGGCGCGTGTCTCGCGGTAAGGCGGTATATGCCGCCCGTATTTTTCGACCGCGTTCTCCCCGGCGTTATAGGCCGCCAGTACCAGGTCAAGCTTCTGCTCACCGAAACGCGCAATCAGGTCGGCGAGGTACAGGGCCCCGGCCGTAATATTCTGTTCCGGGTCGAAGGCGTTGAAGGCCCCGTAGCGCCGGGCGGTCGTCGGCAGCAGCTGCATCAACCCGATCGCACCACGTCGCGAAATCGCGCGCGGATTGAAGCCCGATTCCACGACGATGACGGCACGTACCAGCTCCGGTCGCACCTTCGCAGCCCCGGCGGCCCGCGTGATCGCCGCGTCATAGTCCGCGGAGCGCGCCAGCCAGGTCGCGGCCCGCCGGGCGTCCTGCGTACCCGTCAGGGCGGTCCCCGCGGGGGGGGTGCGCACGATGAGCTGGTAGCGGGCGTCGACCGGCACATTGGTGAAATGTGTGGTGCCTGCCGCGTCGGTATAGGCGTAGATGTCGGCCCTGCACAACGGGGCCACCGAAACCAGCGCCAGGAACAGTCCAGAAGCCACGAGTCTGTTCATCATCAGGGCACTCTACGAGTCCCTACCCAGACCGTAAGGTAGGCAAACTTGGTAGCCCAAAGGCCGTCTTGCGATCTGTGTCTCATTTGACGCCGTTACACTTTACATTAGCCATCCAAAATAGTGATTCAAATCGCGTTTTAGGCCCTGGACAGACCTGCCGGGTATGATGAAACGAAGGATCCTGCCGCCATGTATACAGAGTGGTTCAAGCTGAAGAGGTTGCCGTTCCGGCTGCGCCCGGACCCCGATTTCCTGTACGAGGCCGGTGAATTGGGCCGGATCCTGGAATCCCTCCGTGCCGCGGTGATCACCGGCCATGGGGTGGCCTGCCTGACGGGTGAATCGGGGGTCGGCAAGACCACCCTGCTCCACGCCCTCGCCCAGCAGAACGCGGGCTCCATGACGGTCGCCCGGGTACAGCAGCCGAGCCTCACGCCCGAGGAACTCATCAACACGCTGGCGGAGCAATTCCGCCTGCCGCCGCAGGAGTCCTCGGGCCGCGAGGCCACCGCCCGCTTGACGCGTTTTGTTGCCGAAGAGAATGGCCACGGCCGCTCGGTGCTCATCCTGGTCGATGAGGCCCACCGCTGCTCGGTGGGCACCCTGCACGAACTGCTGGTCCTCGCCGCCCGGCATCCTGCCCCATTCATTGTGCTGGCGGGTGAATCCGGCGTACTGGCCTCGCTCGCGGCCCTCGAGGCCCAGGGCGTCCCGGTGCA
>DASWFL010000077.1:0-3817 GCA_036394255.1 Steroidobacteraceae bacterium | reverse complement strand
CGCCGGCTGCGCACCAGGGGCACGACGTTATTGAGGGCTGCGATCACCACCGAGAGCGCGATGGCCGACTCGGACACGCGCGCGGGTAAGCGCACGATGCCGAAAGTGGCCAGCCCCAGCGTCAGCGAATGCGCCAGCGTGAAAGCGGTCACGACTTTGCACACTTCAAGCAATGCCGGTCGCAGTGCCTGCTGGGGCTGCCACTGGCGCTCACGGCGCAGCAGGACCGCCGGCAGGAGCAGCGAGAACAGGAACAGCATGTGATCGAAACCCGTCCAGATGTGCTCGATGCCGGTCCGCAGGTACCCGGCCAACTGAGGCCAGGCTCCGCCCCCGCCCAGGTCCAGGCCCAGGTCCAGGCGCGCGGTTGGACTGGATGGGCCCAGTACCTGGGTGAAAGTCCCACGGGCAGAGCTGAAATTGAGCAGCCCGCGATGACCGGCGTCGACCTCGGCGAACAGGCGGTAATCCACCTGCAGCTGCTGCACGGGCTGCGCGCAGACGGCCGTAAAGCGCAGCACGACATAGGCGCCATCGCTGTGATCATCGATGAGCTGCGCGGCAGCGCGCGGCTCGCAGCGGACGCCCGCGCTGCGCAGCGTCAGTCGGCCCAGCGCGTACTGCGCGATGTCCACCGAGCGCAGACGCACCTCACGCCAGCTCAACAGGCCATCGCCATTCGCATCGAGGTTCAGGACGGCGTCCAGATCGCGCAGGGCGATATCCCACTGGCCACTCAGGGTCGCGCCGCTCGCACTCAGGTGCAGGTAGCTGTCACTGGCCTTGTGCGCCTGCGCCACCGAGTTCCAGCACAGCAGCAACCCGAGGGTCGCCAGCACCGCGCCGCGCGCGCCCCGGGAGGCGCTTCGTCGCGGCGATGTGAATGCGGCGCTCACAAGGTCACGAGTGCAGCAGCGCAGCCAGACGGGTATCGGTCAGGCCGGAGGAACGAAGCCACGCCGTCAACTGCGCCCGCGTGGCGGCATCGTGCGCCGCAATGGCCGCCTCCAGCAGTATGCGGGCGTCAGCCGGCTCCTTCTGCACGGCCCAATTCTCGCGCGCGAGCCGCAACGCATCACCGGGATCGCGCAGCAGAAACAGACTCAGGCGCGCCGCCTCGCGCAGATGGCTGCGATCGCCGCGCTGCTGCGCAGCCGCGTGACGCTCGCGCAGCTGAGCCACCGCCGCGTTCAATTGCTCCTGCCACGCGGCACGAGCCGCGCCGCCGGCCGCGGCGCCGGTCAGGGCCTGCAGCGCCAGCGCGCGGCGCAGCAGCAGATTGTCATCACGCGTCTGATCGCGAGTCCAGGCCAGTACCTGCCCGGGCTCGCCCCGATCGAGCAGGAAATCGCAGTACGCGGCGCGCGCGTACCGATCCGAGGCATCGGCTTGCAGGGCCTGCTGAAAATACGTCGCCGCCTGCTCGAACGCGCCCTCCCGATTGGCGGTCTCTGCCAATACCGTGAACGCCCAGAGGCGCGCCGCAGTGTCGCCGGCAGGCGTGCCGGCCAGCGCGTGCTGGGCCAGCGAGCGGGCGGTGCTCGGCCGCCCGGTCACACTCGCCACGCCGCCCAGGCACAGGGCGGCACTCACTTCGCCGCCGTCCCGGAGCAAAGCGGCGCAGTCGCGCTGGGCTTCGGCAAAGCGGCCGGTGACCTGCAGGATGGTCGCACGCGTCAAAAGGGCCTGCGCGTGATCGGCGTGCATCGCCAGCACGGCGTCGAGCTCGGCCAGCGCGGCGCCGAACTGATGGAGCGACTGCAATATCGTGGCCCGCAGTACGCGCACCCCAGCAGCTGCGCCAGCACCTTCCGGCCACACCGCCAGCGTGGCCTGGGCGTAGCCCAGGAAGCGTGGATCGCCGTCGCGGCGCGCCGCTTCAATATAGGCGCGCGCCAGCGACAGGCTCGCCGCCAGATCGCGCGGCTGTTGTTGCACCCGCTGTCGCAGGCCCGCCAGTGCCGAGAGCGCCGGGTCGTAGCGCAGCGGCAGCGTCTCCACAATGACGGTGTCGCCAGCCGGGATATGGGGTAGCGCCCCGACCAGGACCGGCGCCATCGCCAGCCCCAGTCCGATCAGCAGCGCGGCAATCCTGCGCACGTCAATCGCGCCCTACC
Source organism: Steroidobacteraceae bacterium (assembly GCA_036394255.1). GTDB lineage: Bacteria > Pseudomonadota > Gammaproteobacteria > Steroidobacterales > Steroidobacteraceae > FEN-1191. The sequence goes on along the minus strand of DASWFL010000077.1, from coordinate 1,700 downwards.
GGCTGCCTGCGATCGCAAGGGATCTTTTCATCGCTATGCTCCGGTGGCGGGACCTGAACGCCTATTGGTCCGCCGGCAGCCCGTTCTGGCCATTGGGCGAACCGGCCAGCGGCGTCTTCAGGTAGGGAAAGGCGCCGTCGATGTAGCCGTCGTCGATATACGCGCCGTCGGTGAAGTGAATGCCCCCGGCGGGCGCGTCGGCCGCCCGACAGCCGAACGCCGCCGGGTTGTTCAAGGTGCACAGCAGGCCCATTGCCACGCGCAGCGAGACATCCACGACGTCATCGCCGGGCCGCCGGCCGTTCGGGAATCCCGCCACATCGCCGCCGATGACGCCCAGCCGGTTCTGCATCCCCTTGGGCACGACAGCAACCGACGTATTCAGGCGCAGCATTTCCGCAGCGGTGACCTGTGCCGGCTGGTTGAGGCCCGGAATGCCGGTCAGAAAGGCCGTCACCAGATCCGTGCGCGGGAAATTCGTCGGTGCCTTCACGCCTGCGGCACCAAACAGCGCTTCGACCAGCGCGGGCAGGGTCGGATTCGTGACGTAATCCGCGAACTGGCCGTCGCCCGCGGGCGAACTGGCATTGAAGCGGTCCTTGTCCTTGAGACCGATGATGACTTCGTTCACCAGCGGCATCCCCAGGCGCGACACCTGCGTCCAGGCGCCGCCGACCTTGCTGGCATCACTCCGGCCCGCCTCACGATCGCGTGGCTCCGGATTGATGAGTCTCCCCTGCCGCAGACTCGCACTCGTCCACGCGCCGATGACCGGATCGGACCCGCGCGTCAGACAGCTGGCCGGCACCTCGAGCACCAGGCTGGTGGTGTTCGCATCGCTCAATGAATCCGGCGCCGAGCGCTCCGCGTTGGCGTTGAATTCAACCGCGGGATACCTGATGTTGATCAGATCGAAGGTCTCGCCGAGATTTACGACGAAAGGGTCCTTGCGCTGGCCGACGAACAGGCGTCCGGCGCCGCAGCCCGGAATATTGATGTCGTAGACGAACTTCGCGGCGTAGGCCGGGTAATCAGGAATCGTCTTGTTGCCAATGTTGTCCAGCGGCTTGTCAAAGCGGGTCGCTCCATTGGCCGCATTGCTGATCGCCTGTACGCTGCCGCCGCGTCGCGGTCCGCGCACGAGCGATACGGAGTAGCTCTCCGCTACGTTCTGCACGGCTGGATTGACATCGGTGATGGAGCCGGCCTGGACCAGCGGAATCGCAACGCTCTTGCCCCCGACGTTGAGTGCAATATTGCGATGCATGGTCTTGAAGCGAAACTGAAAGGTCAGGTCCTCAACGGCGTCGCCATTGTTATCGACGTGAATCTCATACAGGGCGTCCGGATCCATCGTGAAGTAATTGGGACCCCCGTACGAGGCCTCCAGCGGCTGATAGTTGGCGATGAGCGTGACGTAGCTGCCCCGGCCCGGTTCGTAGCTCCGAAAGGCGTAGAAATCGGTGCCATCGACTTTCGGATGTTCGGTAATAAAGGGTGCTTCGCGGTGGCTGGAGGCCTGCACCGGGCCGGCCGCCATGAGCGTCATACCCGCTGCTGCCAGCAGCGACCCACTGAGGCGCGCAAGTCGGCGCGCCCGGATTGTGCGGTTCATAAATTCTCCTTGGAATCTGCAGGGCAAAAGTGTTCATCCCGACAGCATTACGAGTGTCACCGCCCGGCGGATGCAGCCTGACGCC
>DASWFL010000076.1:0-1977 GCA_036394255.1 Steroidobacteraceae bacterium | reverse complement strand
GGAGCTGGGCGCACGCCTGAGCAGCTCGGTTTCCGGGCGCACCAGTTATGTCATCGCCGGGAGCGAGGCGGGCTCCAAGTTGACGCGCGCGCGCGAACTGGGTGTCACGGTACTGGACGAAGCGGGCCTCGCAGCGCTGCTGCGCGGCGAGCCGCCGCCGCGGCCGGCGGGCTGATCACTGCACCGGGTGCAAGCCGGTTTCGCCTGCAGCGGGCGCGCTGACCGGGGTCTTGACGACCTTCGCCGCGGCCAGCAGGCCGTCGCTGTAGACCTTGAACTTCTTTGATTCAACGATCTCGGCCAGCTTGTCCTTGACGGTGTCAAAGGCCGGCGGCGCCGTCTCGCGCGTGTCATCGAGGCGGAGGACATGCCAGCCATATTCGGTCTGCACCGGCGCCGGCGTGACCTGGCCCTTCTTTAGCCCGGCGGCCGCGTCGACCAGGGGTTTGAGCATGTTCGCGTAGCTGATCCAGCCCAGGTCCCCGCCGTTCGCGTTGGAGCCACCAATCGGCTGCAACGCCGCCAGGGTTTCGAACTTGGCACCCTTTGAGAGCTGCGCGATTGTCTTGTCCGCCTCCTCCTTGGTCTTGAGGAGGATATGGCGCGCCCGATACTGCATCTTCGGCAAGGCCGCCACCTGCCTGTCGTATTCAGCCTTGAGTTCCGCGTCAGTCGCCTTGCGGTCCTTGAGATAATTGATCCTCAACGCCTGCTCCATGATCTGCTGCCGAGTCAGGGCAAGCAAAGTTATGGTGTCGCTCTGCTTGTCCAGACCGTCCTTCTCTCCCTGCTGCGCGGCGACTTCGGCGCGTACCAGAACGTCGAGCGCCTGTGCGCGCTGTTCGGCATTGAGTTCCGCTGCTTTCTTGCCGGCCACATTCCTCGTGAGCAAGTCGAATTCCGCGCTGGACAGCGCCCGGCCATTGACCGTCGCCACAGGCGCGTCGCTCGCGCTCGTGGCCTGGCCGGACTTCTGCGCGCAGGCGCTGATCAGCAGGGCCATTCCGAGCACCGAAAATCTAAGAATATTCATGTGGTCTCTCATATAGTTACAGTACCTAGTTAAGACTTTTCATCAGGCGATCTGGTCCTCAACACCAGCGCATGGATGTCGGACTCCAGCAACGGCGCGAGCGCATCGTGCACCAAGCGATGCCGCTGCACCAGCGTCTTGCCGGAAAACACTTCCGACACGATCAGCACACGAAAGTGCCCCTTGCCGCCGCCGCCGACGTGACCCGCGTGCGCCGCGCTGTCATCACGAATTTGCAACTGCACCGGATGCAGGCGCTCGTGCAACAGCGCCTTGATGCGTTCGACCCGGGTCGCGACATCGCCTGCGGCGCTCACGCGGCCTCGCTCCGCCGCTGCAACCACACGGCCTGGCCCGCGGCCAGGGCGGCGAGGGCGATGGTCAGGCCGAAGACCTTGAAGTAGACATAGGTCTGCAGGCTGGCGAGGTGGATCGCGACGAGGTGGACCACGAAGAGATTGAGCACGCCCAGCAGCAGGTAGGCGAGGACCCACACGAGATTGATGCGCAGCCACAGCGCCCGCTCGATGCCAGCTCCACTGCCGAGGGTGGGTTCGAGCATCCGCTGCGCCAGCGGCGCGGCGCCGATCCACTGACTGCCGAGAAAGGCGAGCGCCAGGAGCCACAGCAGTATCGTCGGCTTGAGCTGCAGATACAGAGGATTGCGCAGGGCCAGCGTCGCGGCGCCAAACACCAGCACCAGTACGGTGCTCAGGGCGTGCATTTTCGACACGCGCCGCACCCGCGCATAGTCCACCAGCGCGAGCAGGACCATGGCGGCCATCAGCACGCCGGTGGCCACGTAGATCCCGGCCCACTTGTAGGCCAGCAGGAATGCCGCCAGCGGCAGGAAATTCAGCGCCGCCTGCATCGGGAGTGCCTTCTGATCATCTTGAGTGCAGCTCGTGTGTCGGGCCAGCCGCGTATATTAGCCGCTTGAGCCA
>DASWFL010000075.1:0-2183 GCA_036394255.1 Steroidobacteraceae bacterium | reverse complement strand
CGTGAGCGTTCCGCTCACCCGGCTGCTGTCCACCGCGCATGCAGCGTCGCTGTGCGCGAGGTTCGACCCCCATCGTGCCTCCGCCACCGGTCCGCCGAGCGGCGCGGATCTGAAGGGCGACACCATTGTCCTGTCCACGGCGGACAAGGAGGGCAACATGGTTTCGTGGGTGAACAGCAACTTCGACGAGTTCGGCTCGGGCATCACCGTGCCCGGTTACGGGTTTGTGCTGCACAACCGCGGCACTCTCTTTACGCTCGATCCGAAGAGCCCGAATGTGATTGCGCCTCACAAGAGGCCGTTCAACACCCTGTCGGCCGGGTTCCTGATGCGCGATGGGCAGCCGGTGATGACCGTGACGCTCATGGGCGGGGATATGCAGGCGCAGGGGCACCCGCAGCTGCTCGTCAACGTGATCGACCTCGGCGCGAACGTGCAGGCAGCGGCGGACATGGCCCGATTCCGACACAGCCAGGTGGCCAACCTTCTGAGCCTCGAGTCCTCGCTCTACGACCTGGTTGGCCCGGCCCTTGCCGCGATGGGACACACGGTACGGTCCATCAATGGCGCGGATCTCGGAGGCGTGCAGGCGATTCAGATCGTGCCGACGGATGCGCCGTTGCGCTACTACCGCGGCAGCTCCGATTTCAGGAAGGATGGGCAGGCCGTCGGGTGGTGACATCCTGCCCGGCACGATGGAGTTGTACGTCCGAGAGTCTTGCGCAGTGCACAACGAGGCACGAGAGATATACCAATTGAAAACGCGCCGCGCGCGCCTATTGTGTCCTGTAGGGACGCGCAGCGCTTGTAGAAGAGAACGATTCTCATAAGCGTTATAGCCGTCCAGCTCGAGCGTAACCACGGGCGGACACAACAAGGAGAGGGCAAATGGTGGAACCCAGTTCGCAACTTGAAGTTCAGCGCGGAAAGACGGCTGTCCGATACCGCGTCGAAGAAAAATTCCATGAAGCAGTGCGTGCACTCATTGGCCCAGCGTCTCAGCGCAAACGACTGGAGCACGCCTATCTGGATAACCTGAGCGATCTGCAGGCTGCGGAAGTCCCGGTATCGCAACAAAGCAAATTCGCGCAGCTGCGCGCCACGTTGACGCACGAAAGGCAGCTGCATCCAGAAATTGTCATCGAAGCGATGAGTGACGATGAGGTCGCCGACGCCGCCCGCCAGATTTTCATTTTGTACGACGAAATCACGGGGAGCGGCGCGCTGTAGTCCAATTCCGAAAATACCAGGGCGCGTGCCCTTCACTATCGCGTGAAGGCGCGCTGGCCTGCGTGGACGGCCTCAGCGGCGTGCCAGCTCAGGGTGTGGTCGTGCGCAGGATGCCTCACTCAATTCGATGACCGTGAAGCGCAAGCTCGCGCTGCCGGCTCTAGACCCTCTTTGTACCCTGCATTGGAACAATCGGGCCATTCATGCACCGCGGCTCCCCGCGCAAAGTGCGCACTCGGCTGCGCGGGAGGCGTGGCCACGGCAAATCAGTCACAAGGAGCGTCCCAATGCTGGCAACCTACCCGCAATATTCTCCGCAGGCGCAGATGGCTACCCCCCTCGGCGCGGCCTTGTTTGCCCATCCCGGTGTGCACGCCGGCAACTCGTTTTTCGGGTATGAGCCCGGATTCTCAGGCTTCGCCCAGCCGAGCTATCCGTTCGCGCCGTTCGCAACGAGCCATCCGCTCGCACAGACTTACGCGATGGCTCCGACTTACCCCTCCCCGGCGTTCAATCCGTTCGTGCAGACCGCCCCGTTCCCGCAAAGCCTCCTGCAGAGCTATTCGCCCGTGCAGGCGCCGTTCGCCCCGGCCCAGCCGATCGTCCTGGCGCTGGGACAGCTGGCGCAGCAGATCGGCATTCAGGGCGCGGTGAACCAGCAGATTGGGCTTGCCCTGCAGCAGCTCACCCATCAGCTGCTGATGCAGGGCCTGCCCGGCCCGATCGGACTCGGGATCGGCCAGCCGTTCGTGCCGACGGCCTCGCCGTTCATCGCCACGACGTCGCCCTTCCTGGGCACGACGCCGGGCGTATACGGCGGCTTCAGTCCGCAGAGCCAGCCCGCGTGGCCGGCGTGGGGTGGCCAGCGAGCGCCGACCATCCAATAAATAGATATAGATAGAGTGGTCAGGATGACCGGCCCCGGACGCCACGCGGACACGCGGCGAGTGCTG
>DASWFL010000074.1:0-1762 GCA_036394255.1 Steroidobacteraceae bacterium | reverse complement strand
CCGCCAGTCCGAAGCTGCGATTGGCCGGTCCGGGGCGCACCGCGTGCAGGAACACCAGCGAGTCGCCGTGCTCCGTGGCGTCCAGGTGCACGTTCGCGCAACTGTCGAGTTCGAGGGCGAGTGCCGTGAGCTCGAAGTAATGCGTGGCGAACAGCGTGAAGGCGCGCACTTCCGTAGCGAGCTGCCGGGCCACGGCCCAGGCGAGTGACAGGCCGTCGAAGGTGCTGGTGCCGCGGCCGATCTCGTCCATGAGCACCAGGCTCCGCGCCGTGGCGTTGTGCAGGATGTTGGCGGTTTCGGTCATCTCCACCATGAAGGTCGAGCGCCCGCCGGCCAGGTCATCGCCGGCACCGATGCGCGTGTAGATGCGATCGAGGGGCCCCAGGCGCGCGCGGCGGGCGGGGACGTAGCTGCCCATGTGGGCGAGGATCGCGATGAGCGCGATTTGGCGCATGTAAGTGGACTTGCCGCCCATGTTCGGGCCGGTGATCACCAGCATGCGCCGCCGCGCGTGCAGGTCCAGGTCGTTGGGCACGAAGGGCGTGGCGCTGAAGCGCTCGACCACGGGATGGCGCGCGGCCTCGAGCTGCAGCAGCGGCTCATCGACCAGTTCCGGTGCGCACCAGTTCAGCGTCACGGCGCGTTCGGCCAGCGCGGCCAGCGCGTCGAGCTCGGCGAGCGCCATGGCCGTGGCCTGCAGCTCGCCCAGCGACCCGATCAGGCGGGTCAGCAGCTCCTCGTAGAGCTGCTTTTCGCGGGCGAGGGCGCGCTCGCGCGCGCCGAGCACCTGGTCCTCGAAGCCCTTGAGTTCCGGGGTGATGAAACGCTCGGCGGACTTCACCGTCTGGCGCCGCAGATAATCGGCGGGCACCCGCTCGGCCTGGGCTCGGGGGATCTCGATGTAGAAACCCTGCACGCGATTGAAGCCGAGTTTGAGGCCCGACAGCCCGGTGCGCGCCTTCTCGCGCTGCTCGAGCTCGAGCAGGAAATCGTCGGTGTGCGTCGATATGCGGCGCAGCTCATCCAGCGCGGCATCGTAGCCGGGCGCGATCACCTCGCCATCGCGCAAGGTTAGGGACGGTTCCACCGCGATGGCCGCCTCGAGCAGCGTGCGCTCGGCGGCATGATCGGCACTCTGCCCGTGGATGGCGCCGAGCAGGGGCGAATCGATGCCCGCCAGCACGGCGCGGAGAGCCGGCAGTTCCGCCAGCGCGGCGCGCAGCTGCACCAGGTCGCGCGGCCGGGCGCTGCGCAGGGCGATGCGCGCCAGGATGCGTTCCAGATCGCCAACCGAACGCAGGCGTGCATGGAGCGGTGCGTGGGCGTGCGCGGCTCCGAGTGCCCCCACGGCGTGATAGCGCTGGCGCAGGCTGAAGCGATTGGTGATCGGGCGGCCGAGCCAGCGCCGCAGGGCGCGCGCGCCCATGCCCGTGGCGGTCGTGTCGAGCACAGCGAGCAGGGTCGCGGCCGGATTGCCGCTGAGGCTGGAGTCCAGCTCCAGGTTGCGGCGCGTGGCAGCGTCCATGGCTAACGCGTCGTTCAGCTCCTCGACCTGCAGGGCGCGGATGTGCGGCAGGGCGGTGCGCTGGGTGTCGCGCACATACTGGAGCAGGGCACCCGCGGCGCCGATGGCCAGGGGCATCTCATCGGCACCGAAGCCGCGCAGGTCGAGCGTGCCGAGCTGATCGGTGAGGATGCGCGAGGCGGTCGCGAGCTCGAAGTGCCAGGCGGCGCGCTCGCGCCGCACGGTCGTGTCGGGGAC
>DASWFL010000073.1:0-3895 GCA_036394255.1 Steroidobacteraceae bacterium | reverse complement strand
ACGACGCTGCCCTTCGGATTGTCGGTGATATAGCCGGAGAAAGGATCCTTCGCCAGCTGCTTGATGCCCAGCGAGATGCGCTCGCGTTCCGGATCGATCGCCAGCACCATCGCCTCGACCTGCTGGCCCTTCTGGTAGTTGCGGACCGCCTCTTCGCCCGGCACGTCCCAGGAGATGTCCGAGAGGTGCACCAGGCCGTCGATGTTGCCCGCCAGCCCGATGAAAATGCCGAAATCGGTGATCGACTTGATCTGCCCGGCCACGCGATCGCCGCGGTTGTGGTTCTCGGAGAATTCCTTCCAGGGATTGGCCGCGCACTGCTTGAGGCCGAGAGAAATGCGCCGCCGCTCCTCGTCCACGTCGAGCACCATGACCTCGACTTCCTGGCCGGTGTGCACCACCTTGGCAGGGTTGACGTTCTTGTTGGTCCAATCCATTTCCGAGACGTGCACGAGTCCCTCGACGCCGTCCTCGATCTCGACGAAGGCGCCGTAGTCGGCGATATTGGTGATCTTGCCGAACACGCGCGTGTTGGGCGGATAACGGCGCGCTATGTTCTCCCACGGATCAGCGCCTAGCTGCTTCAGGCCGAGCGAGACGCGCGAGCGCTCGCGGTCGAACTTCAGGATGCGCACGTCGACTTCATCGCCCACCTTGACGACTTCGGAGGGGTGCTTGACGCGCTTCCAGGCCATGTCGGTGATGTGCAGCAGCCCATCGATGCCCCCCAGGTCGACGAAGGCGCCGTAATCGGTGAGGTTCTTGACCGTGCCCTTGACCACCGCGCCTTCCTGGAGGTTATCCAGCAGCGCACTGCGCTCGGCGGAAAATTCCTGCTCGACGACGGCGCGCCGCGATACCACCACGTTATTGCGCTTCTGGTCGAGCTTGATGACCTTGAACTCGAGCGGCTTGTTCTCGAGATAGGCCGTGTCGCGAACCGGGCGCACGTCAACCAGCGAGCCGGGCAGGAAAGCGCGCACCGTTTCGATGTCGACGGTGAAGCCGCCCTTGACGCGGCCGGAGATGATGCCGGTGACGATTTCGCCGTCGTTGAAAGCCTGTTCCAGGCGGGTCCAGGTGCGGGCGCGCTTGGCCTTCTCGCGCGACAGGCGCGTCTCGCCGGTGCCATCCTCGACGGCATCGAGCGCCACCTCGATCTGATCGCCGGCCTTGACCTCGATCTCGCCCCGCTCGTTCTTGAACTGGTCGAGCGGTATTACCGCTTCGGACTTCAGGCCCACGTTGATGATGACGACGTCAGGGCCGACATCCACCACCAGGCCCATCAGGATCATGCCGGGACGAATGCGTTGATTCGCCAGGCTCTGCTCGAACATCTCGCTGAAACTTTCGGTCATGTCTACTCTCGCACGCGCTGGTGGCGTGCACTGCTGGCCGCTGGTGCGTCCTGCACCGCAGCGGGTTCATTGACGATCGGGTACGGCGTCCCTGCCTGACCCACCCTGCTCGACGCGCTCCGGTCCCCTCAGGTCCGGCTCGCTCCTGAATTCCACAATCCGCGCTGCGCCCCCAGGCGCCAGAGCGCATCGACCACCTGCACCGCCGTGAGGAGTGTGGAGTCGACGATGACGGCGTCTTCGGCGGGCACCAGCGGCGCGACGGGGCGGGATGCGTCCTGCCTGTCCCGCGCCGCTATCTCACGCGAAAGGGCGGCAAGGGTAACAGCAGAATCCTTTCCTTTCAACTGGTTATAACGTCTCAGGGCCCGTTCTTCGGGGGTGGCCGACAGGAAGATCTTGAGGGCGGCCCCGGGGAACACCACGGTACCCATATCGCGCCCGTCGGCCACCAGCCCCGGTGGCCGGGCGAAGGCGTGCTGGCGCTTGAGCAGCGCCGCGCGCAACGGCGGCCAGGCCGCCACCCGTGAAGCCCCGGCCCCGGTTTCCTCGCTCCGCAGTGCCAGCGTGACATCCTCGCCGGCCAACATAATCCGCTCCGAGCCATCGTCCCGCAGCCCGAACTGCGGCTCCAGGGTACTTGCGAGCCGCACATGGCTCGCCTGGTCGTCGGCCGCCAGCCCGGCCCTGATCCCGGCCAGTGCCACCAGGCGATAGAGCGCGCCGCTGTCGAGCAGATGCCAGCCCAGGCGCTCGGCCAGCTGGCGGCTGACCGTACCCTTGCCCGCCCCGCTGGGACCGTCGATGGTCACGACCGCTACGGCTGGGCTGTGGCGCATCAGGATCCGCCCGCTTCCTCGAGCGCCAGCCCGACGCTGCGCGCCGCACCCACAAAACCGGGAAACGAGGTCGCCACATTGGCGACGTCTGCGATTGCAATCGCTTCGCGCGCCCGCACGCTCGCGATCGCGAAGGCCATCGCCACGCGATGATCCCCATGACTGTCCACGCGGCCGCCACGCAGCGTCCCGCCCTGGATGCGCAATCCGTCCGGGAGCAATTCGCAGCGCACGCCGGTGGCGGTGAGCCCTTCCGCCATGGCCACCAGCCGGTCACTCTCCTTCACGCGCAATTCCGCCGCTCCCGTCACCACCGTTTCACCGGAGGCACAGGCCGCGGCGATGAACAGGACTGGCAGCTCGTCGATGGCCAGAGGCACCAGTTCCGGCGGAATCGCGGCGCCCCGCAGCGGACCGGCGTAGGCCGTGATGTCCGCGAGGGGTTCGGTTCCGGCGCCGGCGACGGGCGTGATCGTGATCCGCGCGCCCATCAGGCGCAGCATGTCCAGCAACCCGGTCCTCGTCGGGTTGATTCCCACGCCGCGGACGGTCAGTCCGCCGGGCGCGGCCAGGCATCCGGCCACGATGAAAAATGCCGCAGAGGAAAAATCTCCCGGTACCTGGACCTGCGTGCCGTGCAGCTCCTGCCCGCCGGCGATTTCGACCGTCGCGCCCTGCCGCCGCAGCTGCGCGCCAAAGCCGCTGAGCATGCGCTCCGTGTGATCGCGCGTCGGTGCCGGCTCGGTGACGCGGGTGAGCCCTTCGGCGTACAGCGCCGCCAGCAGGATGGCTGATTTCACCTGGGCGCTCGCCATCGGCAGGGCATAGTCGATGCCGCGGAGCGACGCGCCGCCACCCAGCAGCACGGGCGGACGGCCCTCCTGCGTCTCGATGTGCGCGCCCATCAGGCGCAAGGGCGTGGCCACCCGCTCCATCGGGCGGCGCATCAGCGACGCATCACCGACCAGGGTGCTGGAGAAGCGCTGGGCGGCCAGCAAGCCCATGAACAGGCGGATCGCGGTGCCGGCATTGCCCAGATCGAGCGGCGCGGCGCTGGCACGCAGACCCGAGGGTCCCACGCCGTGGACCACGACTTCCCGGTCCGCGGGCCGTTCGATGCGCACGCCCAGCGCACGCAGCGCCCCGAGGGTCGCGAGGCAGTCGGCGCTGTCGAGAAAGCCCTGGACATGCGTCGTGCCGGTGCAGATGCCACCGAGCATCAGCGCACGGTGCGAAATGGACTTGTCGCCCGGCACACTCAGGGCACCGCCGATGGCACTGACCGGGGCGGCGAGGTAGCGCCTGCGCTGCGCCTCGTTCATGCGGCCCGCAGCAGCTCGCCGAGCAGTCGCAGCAGGCGATCGTTCTGCTCCGGCAGGCCGACCGAAATGCGCAGGTGCTGCGGCAGGCCGTAGCCGGCCAGGGGGCGGACGATGACGCCGCCACGCAGGAGCCGCTCGTAGACCTGTGGGGCCTGCGGCCCCACCTCGACCATCAGGAAATTCGCAGCCGAGGGCGCGAAGGGCACGGACAGCGCCCGCAATGCCGCGGCCACGCGCTCACGCTCGGCGACCACGAGCCGCGCGGACTCCTCGACGTGGCGCAGATCGGTGAGGGCTGCCGCGGCTCCCGCCTGGGCCACATTGCTGACGTTGAACGCGGGCCGAATCCGGTTGAGCGCGTCGGCCACTTCCG
>DASWFL010000072.1:0-9909 GCA_036394255.1 Steroidobacteraceae bacterium | reverse complement strand
CGCGGCGTTCATGCGTGCAGTTCCAGGAAAATATCTTCCAGCGCCAGCGGCTCGACCTCGATTTCGGCCGCCAGCCGCTCGGCTAGCGCGGCGCGCTGTTCCGGCGCCCAGTGGGTCACGGTCACGGTCGCGTGCTGGCCTTCGATGCGACACCGCTGCGCATGCGGCAGGGACAAGGTCTGCGGCAACGATCCATCGGAGCGGATGTGCAGGCGCACCACGGACTCCTTCAGTGCATCAAGGGTGCCCTGCCACAGCAGCTGGCCCTCCTTGAGGATCCACACTTTATTCGCCACCCGCTCGAGGTCAGCGACGATATGCGTGGAGAACAGCACCGTGCGCGAACCGTCGGCCGCGAGGTCGATGATCTCCTGCAGGAACTGCCGCCGCGCGACCGGGTCGAGGCTGGCGACCGGCTCATCGAGTACCAGCAACTCAGGGCGATGCGCCAGTGCCAGCAGCGTCGAGAGTTTCTGGCGCTCTCCGACCGACCAGCCGGAAACGCGGCGTGCCTGGGGAATCTGCCAGGCCTGGAGCAATCGCTGTGCCAGTGCGCGATCCCAGGAGGCGTAGAACGAGGCCACCAGCTCGATCTGCTGCTCGCCGCTCAGCATGTCGATGAGCTCGTCCTGCTGGGGCACGAAACCGATGCGCGCGCGAATTGCCTGCGGCATCGTCAAGCTGTCGGCGCCAAAGATCTGCGCCGTGCCGGCGCTCACCGGACCGAAGCCGAGCAGGGTTTCAAGCAGGGTGGTTTTGCCCGCACCGTTTTTTCCCAGCACGCCCACGACATCGCCGGTATCGGCCGCAATGGTGACGTCCCGGAGAATGGCCCGGCCTGCAATCGACTTACCGAGCTGTTGGGCGCTGACGGCGGAAATGCTCATGACGACTTGCTCCATTTCTTTCTCATCAGGATCAACAGATCCTCGATATCGAGATCGAGTTGCTGCGCGGCGAACACCAGCTGCTCGATCTGCGGCGCGAGCTGCTCGCCACGGCGTCGCACATCCGAGGCACCTCGCGACTGCGGCGCGATCGTCATCGGCCGGCCACGATGTCGAACCAGCAGCCCTTCGGACTCCAGCAGGCCGTAGGCCTTGGACACCGTGTTGAAATTAACCGTATGTTCCAGCGCCACCTCGCGCACGGACGGCAGCTCAGTGCCTGCCGTGAGCTGTCCGGCAGCCACCAACCGTCGGACCTGCTCGACGATCTGGCGGTAGATTGGGATTCCCGACTGTGGGTGCAGTATGAACATCTGTGTCCCTGTGTACTAGTACTATAGGACACTTGGCGGGCTTCGTCAAGCCCGGACGCGCGGGCCGCCGGCTGATACCATGAATGCCGCGGTTGCGGCCGCCCTATAAGATAGGGGCCGCGCCTGAACTACGGCGGGTCACGAGGAGATGCCGGATTGGGCAGTGCAACGTCGCCTCATCGCCTCGGTTTGTGCGCGCTGCTCGCGGGGATCACCCTGTGCAGCGCCCTGGTGCCGGGCCGAGCGGGTGCGGGCGCGCTCGATGAGCTCAGCTCGAAGGATGTCTCCGCGGGGCTCAAGGCCGCCCTGTCCCAGGGCGTGGGCAATGCCGTCAAGCAGCTGGGCGCCGCCGATGGATTCCTCAACAACCCCAAAGTCACGATTCCACTGCCCTCGGCATTTCGCGACGTGGAGCCGGTCCTGCGCCTGCTCGGCCGTGGCGGCGATGCGGACGAGCTCAGGGCCAGCCTCAATCACGCCGCCGAGGCCGCGGTCAGCGAGGCGACTCCCATACTCAAGAAATCACTGCGCAACATGACGCTGGCCGACGCCCAGGGCATTCTCAACGGCGGCGAGGATTCAGCGACGCAATTTTTCCGGCACAGTGCCAGCGATGAACTCAGGAGCGCCTTCAGGCCGATCGTCGCCCGCGTCACCGCGAAGGTGAAGCTGGCCGGGCTCTACGACAAGTTAGCTGGCCAGGTCGCTCAGTATGGGCTGCTCAGCGGCAGCGAGACCAATATGGATGACTACGTGACTGACAAGGCACTCGAGGGGCTGTACGTTGTGATGGCCGACGAAGAGCGCGCCATCCGCAAGGATCCGCTCGGCCAGGCGAGCGCGATCATCCGCAGGGTATTCGGCGCGCAATAGTCCATCGCATGCGCTCGGGCACGCACTTATGACCGCAAACACCACCAGACAATACCGCTACTACGACCTGATCATGGCCGCGTACGTGTGCATCCTGCTGTGCGCGAACCTGATCGGACCGTCGAAGGTGGCCACGGTGCGATTGCCCCTGGTCGGTGATATCACTTTCGTCGCGGGTGTGTTGTTCTTTCCGCTCTCCTACATTTTCGGCGACATCCTCACCGAAGTGTACGGCTACGCACGTGACCGGCGCTGCGTCTGGGCCGGGTTCGCCGCCCTCGCCTTTGCGGCCTTCATGGCCTGGGTAATCGTGGCCCTGCCGCCCGCCGCAGAATGGCGCGACAAGCAGGCCACCGTCGCCGCCATCTTCGGCAACACCTGGCGCATCGTCGGCGCGTCGATCATCGCTTTCTGGAGCGGCTCCCTGGTCAACAGCTACGTGCTGGCGAAAATGAAGATCCACACCCGCGGGCGCTGGCTGTGGACGCGCATCATCGGCTCCACCGTCTGTGGCGAGGCGGTGGATTCAGGCCTGTTCTACTCGCTGGCTTTCTATGGATTGTGGGAGCCGCAGTTGCTGCTCAAGGTCATGGTGACGCAGTACGTGCTCAAGACCGCCTGGGAGGTCGTCATGACGCCGGTGACCTATCGCGTCGTCGCTTTCCTCAAGCGCTCGGAGCAGGAGGACTACTACGACACTAACACCGACTTCACGCCATTCTCGCTGCGGGCCTGAGGCCGCCGTGCTAGTTGAAACCGCCCGGCGGTGGCTGCAGAACGCCATCGGCGGCGAACAGCTGCGCGATATCCACCGCGTCGTAGCGGTAATCGCGACCGCAGAATTCGCAGGTCACCGTCAGCGCGCCCTCGCTGGCCAGGGCAGCGCGCGCTTCCTCCACGCCGAGCGATCTGACCAGGCTGGCGACGCGTTCATTGCTGCAGCGGCAGGCGAAACGCACCGGCGTGGGTCCGAACAGCCGGCAATCGTGCGCGCCAAACACGCGCCGCAGGGACTCCTCGGCAGCGGCGGCGAGCAGCTGCTCCGGCGAGAGCGAATCGAATCCGGAACGCAGATCTTCCCAGGCCTGCTGCAGCAGCGCACCGGAACCCTCGCCACCCACGGCGGCGGAGGGGAGTTTCTGCAGCAGCATGCCGCCGGCCCGCTCGCCGTCGGCCGCCAGCACCAGCCGGGTCGGCAACTGTTCCGAACTCTCGAAATAGCGCTCCAGGCAGGCGGCCAGGCTGTCGCCTTCGAGGGGCACGATGCCCTGGTAGTGGGCAGGGGTCTGCTGGGACTGCACCGTGACGACCAGGCGTCCGGCGCCCACCAGTCCGGCAAACCCGACGGCCTCCGTCTCGGCAAGATCGTGATGAGCCACGGCTCGCAACTGGAATTGGTCCGTGCACTGCGCGACCAGGAGCCGGACGCGCCCGTTGCCCGCGAACTGCATCGTCAGGGTACCCTCGAACTTCAGCGTCGCGGCCAGCAGCACCGCGGCTGTCGCGGCTTCGCCCAGGAGGGAGGCGACCACCGGCGGATAGCTGCGGCAGGCGCGCAGCGCGCGCCATGCCGGACCCAGGCGCACCCACTGGCCGCGCAAGGGCTGCGCCTCGAGCACAAAGCGGCGCAGCTCTCCGGAGGTCGGCTCATCAACCACTGAGCTTGAGCTTCAGCAGTTCGTTGAGCCGGCCGGGATTGGCCTTTCCCTGCGTCGCCTTCATCACCTGGCCGACGAAAAAGCCGAACAGCTTGTCCTTGCCGGCGCGGTATTCGGCGAGCTGTGCCGGATTCGCGGCCATCACCGCCTCGATCGCCCGCTCGATCGGACCGTCGTCGGTGATCTGCCGCAGGCCGCGTGCGTCGATGATGGCATCAGCCGGTTGCCCGCTGGTCCACATCGCCTCGAGCACCTCCTTGGCAAGCTTGCCCGAGATCGTCTGGTCCGAGATGCGGCGCAGGAGCGAGGCCAACGAGGGGGCCTTGACGCGGCTGGTGCCGATTTCCAGCCCGTCGCGGTTCAGGAGCGCGGCGAGCTCGCCCCCGACCCAGTTCGCCGCCAGCTTGGGCTGTCCGTCGAGCTCGCGCACGACGGCTTCGTAGTACTCGGCCAGCTCGGCGCTCGCGCTCAGCACCTGCGCGTCATAGCCCGACAGTTCGTACTGCTCGCTGAAACGCTGCGCTTTCTGGTCCGGCAGCTCGGGAAGTTGCGCGGCGAGCGCGCCGATGTACACCTCGTCGAGCACCACCGGCAGCAGATCGGGATCCGGGAAGTAGCGATAGTCGTTCGCCTCCTCCTTGGAACGCATGGACCGAGTCTCGCCGCGCTCCGCATCATAGAGGCGTGTTTCCTGCACCACCTGGCCGCCCGACTCGATCAGGGCTACCTGCCGGGCAATCTCGTGGTTGATGGCTTTCTCGACGAAGCGGAAGGAATTGATGTTCTTGAGCTCAGCGCGCGTGCCCAGTTTGTCCGCGCCGTGCGGACGCACCGAGACGTTGGCGTCGCAGCGGAACGATCCTTCCTGCATATTGCCGTCGCAGATGCCCAGATAGCGCACCAGCGTATGCACCTTCTTCATGTAGGCGATCGCCTCCCGGGCCGAGCGCATATCGGGTTCGGAGACGATCTCCAGCAGGGGCGTGCCGGCGCGATTGAGATCAATGCCGGTCAGGCCGGGCACTCCTTCGTGCAGGGACTTGCCCGCGTCCTCTTCCAGATGCGCGCGCGTCACGCGAATGCGGCGCGCGCTGCCGTCATCGAGGACGATGTCGACGTGACCGCCGGCGACGATCGGCAGCTCGTACTGGCTGATCTGGTAGCCCTTGGGCAGGTCGGGGTAGAAATAATTCTTGCGCGCAAATACCGAGCGCGGTGCGATGCGCGCACCGATCGCCAGGCCGAACATCACCGCCATTTGCACGGCCGCAGCATTCAGTACCGGAAGTACGCCGGGATATCCGAGGTCGACCAGATCGGCCTGCGCGTTGGGGGGCGCACCATAGACCGTGGCCGAGCCCGAAAAAATCTTCGAATGCGTGGCGAGCTGGGCGTGGATCTCCAGCCCGATGACGCATTCCCAGTTCGTCGTGCTCGCCATCAGCGATAGGACTCCGGTGCGCGCTGGTGCCAGTCGGTCGCCAGCTGGTAGCGATGGGCCACGTTCAACAGCCGCTCCTCGGCGAAGTGAGCGCCGATGAGCTGCAGTCCGACGGGCAGGGCGTCCACGAAACCACACGGAATCGACATCGCCGGCAGGCCCGCGAGGTTCGCGCCGATGGTGTAGATGTCGTTGAGGTACATGGTCACGGGATCGGAGGTTTTCGCGCCGAGCTCAAAAGCCGCCGTCGGCGTGGTCGGACCGATCAGCACGTCGACCGCGCCGAAGGCGCGAGCGAAGTCGTCCGTGATCAGCTGGCGCACCCGCTGGGCCTTGAGGTAGTAGGCATCGTAGTAGCCGGCCGAGAGCACGTAGGTGCCGGTCATGATGCGCCGCTTGACCTCGGCGCCAAAGCCCTCGGCGCGCGAGCGCTCGTACAGGTCCCTCAGATCGCGCGGCTGCTGGCAGCGATGCCCGTAGCGCACGCCATCGAAACGCGCCAGGTTGGAGGAGCACTCCGCCGGAGCCACCACATAGTAGGTGGGCACCGAGAGCGGAAGATTGGGCAGGCTCATGTCCCGCACCTGCGCACCCTGGGCGCGCAGCACGTCCAGCGCCGCGTGCACGCAGGCGGCAACGCCCGGATCCAGGCCCTGGTCGAAACACTCCTTGAGCACGCCCACCCGCAGCCCGCGCAGCGGACGCTCAAGCGCGGCGTGGTAATTGGGTACCTCGCGCTCGACGCTGGTCGAATCGCGCTCATCGAACCCGGCCATGGCGCCCAGCAGCAGGGCTGCGTCCTCCGCAGTGCGCGCGATCACGCCGGCCTGGTCCAGGCTGGAGGCGAAGGCCACGATGCCATAGCGCGATACGCGGCCGTAGGTCGGCTTGATGCCACTGACCCCGCACAGGGCGGCGGGCTGGCGGATCGAACCGCCGGTATCGGTGGCCGTGGCGGCGGGCACCAGCCGTGCGGCGACGGCGGCGGCCGAACCGCCCGAGGAACCGCCCGGCACGCGGCTCGGATCCCAGGGATTCCGGACCGGACCGAAATGGCTGGTTTCGTTGGACGAGCCCATGGCGAACTCGTCCATGTTGGTCTTGCCCAGGACCACCACGCCGGCGGCACGCAGCCGCGACACAACGGTGGCATCGTAGGGCGAGACAAAATTCGCCAGCATCTTCGATCCGCAGGTGGTGCGGGTGCCCGCGGCACAGAAAATGTCCTTGTGGGCGATCGGCACGCCGGTCAATGGCGGCGCCCCGCCCAGCGCCAGCTGCCGATCCGCCTCGGCCGCGGCCGCCAGCGCCGCCTCGGATTCAATGCTGATGAAGGCGTTCAGCGTGCCCTGCGCGCGTTCAATGCGCCCGAGCAGGTCCCGGGCCAGCTCGGTGGCGGAGAATTTCCGCTGCCGCAGACCCTGGACAAGCTGCGCAACCGTCTGCGAATGCATACAGCGCTACTCCAGAACCCTGGGAACGAGGTACAGGCCGGCCATCGCCTGGGGCGCATTGCGCTGGTACAGCTCATGCCGGTCTTCCTCCGACACCACGTCGGGCCGCTGGCGCTGCACCAAACCCGGCAGTGGATGCGACATGGGGGCCACGGCACTGGTGTCGACGTGATCCAGTTCACCAACCAGGGCGATGATGCGCGAGAGGCTGTCGATGTAGGCAGGGATCTCCGACTCGCTCAAGGCCAGCCTGGCCAGCTGAGCGATATTGTCGATGTCGCGGCGGCTCAGACTCATACTCGTGACGCTGCTGTTTTTCGGAAAAATGAGCGCAAAATCATACACGTCGCCTTGTGGAATGTCCTCTCGGTTGCTAGATTACCGGGCGCTTTTCCGCCCGCCTACCTAAGGTCCGCCTTGCCCATGTTCAAACGTCTGCGCGGTTATTTCTCCAGCGACTTGTCGATCGACCTGGGCACGGCCAACACGCTCATCTATGTCCGCGACCGGGGCATCGTCCTGAACGAGCCCTCGGTGGTGGCCGTGCAGGACGAACCTTCGCGCGGTGGCAAGGTGATCGTCGCCGTGGGCGCCGAGGCCAAGGGCATGATCGGCCGCACACCGGGCCATATCACCGCCGTGCGGCCGATGAAGGACGGCGTGATCGCCGACTTCACCTATACGGAGAAGATGCTCCAGTTCTTCATCAACAAGGTGCACGGGAACCGTTTCCTCAAGCCCTCCCCCCGCGTGCTGGTGTGCGTGCCCTTCGGCTCGACCCAGGTCGAGCGCCGTGCCATCCGCGAATCGGCCGAGGGTGCCGGCGCGCGCAACGTGGCCATCGTGAGCGAGCCCATGGCCGCGGCGGTGGGCGCGGGTCTCCCGGTGCAGGAGGCGCGCGGCTCCATGGTGCTCGACATCGGTGGCGGTACCACTGAAGTGGCGGTGCTCTCGCTCAACGGCATCGTCTACGCCAGTTCGGCGCGCATCGGGGGCGATCGCTTCGATGAATCCATCATGAATTACGTGCGCCGCAACTACGGCATCCTGATCGGCGATGCCACGGCCGAGCGCATCAAGATCGAAATCGGCTCGGCCTATCCCGGCCAGCAGGTGCGCGAACTCTCGGTCAAGGGGCGCAATCTGTCCGAAGGCGTGCCCCGCAGCTTCACGCTCAACAGTAACGAGATCCTCGAGGCGCTGCAGGAACCACTCCAGGGCATCGTCAGCACGGTCAAGCAGGCACTCGAGCAGACTCCCCCCGAACTCGGTGCGGACGTGGCCGAGCGCGGCATCGTCCTCACCGGCGGTGGCGCCCTGCTGCGCGACATCGACAAGCTCCTGATGGAGGAGACCGGACTCCCAGTGGTCATCGCCGACGATCCGCTCACCTGCGTGGCGCGCGGCGGGGGCCGAATCCTCGAACTCATGGACCAGATGGGCCCGGGTCACTTCGGACTGGAGTGAGGTGGCCGGGTTCGGCACAAGCGTCGGCCGGCCCATCTACGGGCGCGGGCCTTCGCCCGGAGTGCGCTTCACCGTCTACGCTCTGGTCTCGCTGACGCTCATGTACCTGGACCAGCGGGCACGCTGGTCCGAGCGCATGAGATTCGGGCTGGCCGCGGCCGCCTATCCCGTGCAGATCGCCGTCAATTCTCCCGCCGCCGCGTGGCACTGGCTCACCGACAGCTTCGCGACACGCAGTACGCTGCGCAGCGAGAACCAGCGCTTGCACCAGGAGGTGCAGGTACTGCAGCTCGCTGTGCTGCGCGAGCAGGGTCTGGAGCAGGAGAACGCCCAGTTGCGCGCGCTCCGCGCCGCCCTGCCCCCACTGGTGAAGAAGTGGCTCGTGGCGGAAGTGATCGGGGTCGAGGCCGTGCCGCTCCGCCAGCGCTTCATCATCAACAAGGGCACCCGCGACGGCGTGCATGTCAACCAGGCGGTGGTCGACGGGACCGGCGTGCTGGGCCAGGTGGTGCACGTCGGCCCGTGGAGTGCCGAAGTCATCCTGATTACCGATCCGGAGCACGCGCTGCCGGTTCTGATCACGCGCACCGGACTGCGTACCATCGCCGTCGGTTCGGGCAATGCCCACGAATTGCTGTTGAGCTATCTGGCGGCCAACTCCGACGTCAAGAGCGGCGACCTGCTGGTCAGTTCGGGGCTGGGCGGGGTGTTCCCCGCCGGTTATCCGGTCGGACGCATCACCGGCGTGAGCCGCGAGGCCAGCCAGCTGGTCGCGCAGGTCCAGGCCGAACCGCTGGCGCTGATGGATCGCGCGCGCGAAGTGATGCTCATCGAATTCGATCCGGCCAATCCGGCAGCGCCGCCGGCAGCACAGGCGCTCAGCGAGGCCAGCGCCCCGGCGCCGACCGCACGCGAGGGCGGGCGATGAGCGATCGGGAAAATCTGCTGATCATCCTGCTCACCTCGGTGGCCGGCCTTGTCCTCAGTATCCTGCCCCTGCCGGGCTGGCTGGCGGTGATACGTCCGGCGTTCCTGGTGCTGGCCGTGCTGTACTGGTCGACGATGACGCCTCTAGTCGCCGGGCTGATGCTCGGCTTCATAGGCGGCCTGGCCCTCGATATGTTCCAGGGTTCGCTCCTCGGCGAGCACGCCCTCGCGCTGTCCTTCGTGACCTACCTGGCGATTCGCTTCCATCTCATGATGCGCGCCAAGCCGATCTTCGAGCAGTCCCTGTACGTGTGGCTGGCGCTGATCTGCTACGAGCTGCTCCTCTGGGTGATCGATGGCTGGACCGGGCATTCCTCCTCCAGTCCGCTGCGCTGGGTGCACACGCTGGCCGGCGCGCTGGTCTGGCCCTTCGTGGTCGGTATCCTGGGCCGCTTCCATTCGGCGCGGTGAGCGGCACCCCGCATGCGCATCAAGGACCAATGGAACGAGCAGCGCATCTACGCGAGCCGCACCTTCGCGGCCCTGCTGGTGGTCGGCCTGCTGAGCCTCACGCTGCTGGGCAAGCTGATCCACCTGCAGATCGTCCGCCACGACTATTACCTTGAGCTCTCCCAGGGCAACCGCGTCCGCCTGGATCCGGTCCCGGCCAGTCGCGGCCTGATACTGGACCGGCGCGGCCGTGTACTGGTCGACAACGAACCTGCCTTCCAGCTCGAGTTGATCCGCGAACAGACGCCCGATCTGCGCGACACGCTGCTGCGCCTGGCGGCACTCAACCTGATCAACCACGAGGACATTGAACCGCTG